>JBAYRG010000136.1:0-8074 GCA_041676805.1 Proteiniphilum sp. | reverse complement strand
CGCCACGGAAGCAAGCTCTATTTTGTCGTTACGGATCACATCCACATCATTGCAGCCCAAAGACTTTACCGCATGAAGCAGGTTATAGGTAAACGAATCATAGTTGTCTAAAATAAGAATCTTACTCATTGCAAAAAAATTATGCGTTATGTAATGTGATCGCCATATCGATGGCTTTCTTGAGCGCTCCCAGCTTGCTGTTCACTTCTCGTAGCTCATAGTCATCGCTGCTTTGTGAAACGACCCCTGCACCCGCCTGGTACCACAACTCGTTATTTCGGCTGACAAAAGTACGGATAGTGATCGCTTGGTTCAAGTCACCGTTCAGCCCTACAAAACCGATACATCCACCATAAGCGCCCCGGTTGTGCGACTCAATTTCGGAGATAAGCTGCATGGCACGTACTTTGGGTGCTCCCGACAGTGTTCCGGCAGGGAAAGTATCAAAAAAGGCTTTGATAGGATCAGTATCCTCATTGAGTTTTCCACTCACTCTCGATACCAAGTGTATCACATGAGAATAGAACTGCGGCTCCTTGAAAAAATCGACCTCCACATTATGGGCGTTCCGACTCAGGTCGTTACGTGCCAAATCGACCAGCATCACATGTTCGGCATTTTCTTTCGGATCGTTCAACAGGAAATCGACCGATCTCCTATCTTCCTGGTAATTGCCGGTCCGCTTCGTAGTCCCTGCAATCGGGTCGATACTGATATGCGATCCCCTGATCTTACAGTGCGTTTCGGGTGATGAACCGAAAATGCGGAATCCCCCAAAGTCGAAATAGAAGAGATAAGGCGATGGATTGATGGAGCGTAACGCACGA
This sequence comes from Proteiniphilum sp., assembly GCA_041676805.1. Classification (GTDB taxonomy): domain Bacteria; phylum Bacteroidota; class Bacteroidia; order Bacteroidales; family Dysgonomonadaceae; genus Proteiniphilum. Next base: position 7,247 of record JBAYRG010000136.1, on the reverse strand, counting down.
TACACTTTAAAATCATCTCCCGAGAAAGGTTGTACAAACCTTCTGGAAAGGACGATTTGAAAGACATCGCCACGCAGGCAGGATTCCACACCACTACGCACATACTGTTTATACTCGTCGTCAGTAATGGTACTCCGCTCCGTACCTTCGGTAAAAAAATTATAGGTGGCAAAATTACGCTGGTTGATCAGCGTCTCCACCTTGAAGAGTTTACTTATTTCACCTTCCTCTAATAATTCTATCAAGGTGATCTCATCGGTAAAATGATTGAACACCAACAGATATTTGTAAAGGATATAAAGCATATCAGGAGCATCATTCCTGGCCTCTTTACTTTCACGGATAGCGATATCCTCAGTATATTTCACGCAGTTGAATGTGGTATAACCGAACAATCCACATTGCTCCTTTTCTTCGCCCGTGACCTCAAACGAATCGATAAAGCTACTCAGTGCATCAGAGATAGTGAAATCGTCCGACAGCGGCCTTTGTTCTTCTTTATCACCCGAAGAAAGGAATGTACCTATTCCTCTGTTCACCTCTACCCTTGCGATCGGTTTCAGCGCAATATAGGAGACACTGTTCTCATTGGCGTGAAAATCGGAACTTTCCAGAAGTGCCGATTGAGGGTAGCTATCCCTCACTTTCAGATAGATACTGACCGGCGTATGCAGGTCACCCATTATCTTTTTACTATTGGTTTTAAATTTTAGTTTCATAATTTTTATAGACACAAGAACCAAAACTAATTTGCTAATTTATTAATATGCCAATGTGCCAATTAAATGATTGTACTATTCAATTCATTAGTCACATTGGCACATTGGCACATTAAAATAGGTTTCCAGATCCTTATCACCCCTTCCCGAAAGCGTCAGCACCACAATATCGTCGGGAGAGAACGCAATCTTGTCAAGCGCGGCCAAAGCGTGGGCGGACTCCAGGGCGGGGATAATCCCTTCATTCCGGGTAAGCTCAAAAGCGGCTTTGAGTGCCTCATCGTCGTTGACAGCCAGTACCTGCGCACGCCCTGTCGATGCAAGATGTGCATGGATAGGGCCGATACCGGGGTAATCCAATCCGGCAGAGATAGAATAAGGCTCGGTAATCTGTCCATCTTCGGTCTGCATCAGAAGCGTTCTGCAACCATGGAGCACACCGGCGCTTCCCAAATGGATCGTTGCGGCCGATTCGCCGCTATCAATCCCTTTTCCTCCCGCTTCAGCCAACAGAATCCGGACCCGCTCATCGTTGAGGTAATGATAGATCGTCCCGGCTGCATTACTTCCCCCACCCACACAGGCAACAAGATAATCGGGATAGTCACGTCCCTCTTCTCTGGCCAGTTGTTTTTTTATTTCCTGACTGATGACCGACTGTAACCTCGCCACCATATCAGGATAGGGATCCGGGCCGATCGTCGAGCCAATGATATAATGGGTATCGCCCGGATGGGTACACCAATCACGTATTGCCTCATTCGTGGCATCTTTCAGCGTCATATTGCCCGAAGTGACCGGCACTACTGTCGCCCCCAACATCTCCATCTTTTTCACATTCACCTGCTGGCGTCCCACATCGGTTTTTCCCATATAAACAGTACAGGGCATCTGCATCAGCGCACAGACGGTAGCCGTAGCCACGCCATGTTGCCCTGCTCCGGTCTCGGCAATAATCCGTGTTTTACCCATTTCCCGGGCAATCAGTATCTGCCCGACAGTATTGTTGATCTTGTGCGCGCCTGTATGATTCAGGTCTTCCCGTTTCAGGTATATCTTGCAGCCATACCGTTTCGAAAGCTGCTTAGAGAGATATAACGGCGAAGGACGCCCCACATAATCACGAAGTAACTGCTCAAAATCCTGTCGGAATCGTTCGCTTCCCATAATGCGGAGGTAAGACTCTTTCAAATCGGTCACACACTTGTGCAGGATCTCGGGAATATAAGCCCCGCCGAATTCCCCGTAGTACCCTTTTTCGTTTATTGCATATTTTTGCATAATTCAAATTGTTTGATAATTCTCCACACCGACGGCCGTTTGCTAATTCCACTTGGGAAAGAAACTCCCACCCCTATTCATCACACACGCAAGCCGGCCCATTACGAAAAAAGCCCGTCGCAGGATTGCGACAGGCTTTTTTATATTTCTTCATTCACTATAAACGCATGATGCTCTTCCTTACGACTTTTCAAGTTGCAAGTAGCGCCACCAATATCCGTTTAATAATGAATTGTTCATTTTTCCCAAATTTTGAATACAAAGAAAAACGATTTGTATTTATAATGCAACTTTTTCTTTGATTTTAACATAATAAACGGAAAAGAATAAATTTTTTGCACGAAATATACGATAACACAAGATAAATGAAGGTTATTTATCTATTTTGAAAGTAACGGTCAATGTCAAAATATAAATGAGGTCAACTACACTAAATCAATTTACTTATCACTTTTCGTAAGCTATCTCAATTATACCAGCATGCAAATAGCCATACGATTTTCACAACCAATACAGGCATCATTGCAACTAAAATATGCTATTTTAGTTGCAATTAATTTTATTTTTATATCTTTGTGTGGTGAGTCGAAAAGAGAAAATAGTGAAACGTTTTTTAGCCTCACCAAAGGATTTTTCTTTTGATGAAGCGGTCACCTTATTGAAATTGATGGGGTTTGAAGAGGTGAAAACAGGAAAAACAAGTGGTTCGAGAGTAAGATTTCGGAATGAGTTATTAGATAAAGAATTTAAAATGCACAAGCCTCATCCCGGTAAAATTTTAAAACAATATCAGTTGAACGATATAAAAATCTTACTTCAAGATTGTAATTTAATTAATTAAAAATGAAAGCAATAAACATTGACATATTGGAATATAAAGGGTATACTGGTACAGTAGAATTTAGCGTACCGGATAAATGTTTTCACGGACGTATATTGGGTATAACTCACTTGTTTACTTACGAAGGCAACACGTTTGATGAATTGGAAGAAGACTTCAAGGGATGTATAGATGACTATCTGTCCGATTGCGAACAAGAGGGAGTGAAACCGCAGAAGCCATTCAGTGGAACACTGAATATTCGTATAGGATCAGAATTACACAAAAATATTGCTCTTGAAGCAAGAAAAAATGGAGAAACCCTGAATAGTTTTATAAAAAAAGTATTACAAAAAGTAATGTTGTGATTATAACTATTCAAAACCCTAAACTTTTCTCTATACTTTACATATTATTTTCAAAAATCCTTTAATCCAGCTCGAAAGTAAATTCATCGTAAGATTCGGTTCTCCAGGCGTATTTCCAGGTGGTTGGAGAGATGGCGAACAGGGGTGAGAACGTTTTTACTTTCACGGTTTTTCCGTCCGGCAGGAATTCGAGGATCCGCAACCAGCCGTCACCACCGTTACCATGCCAACCACCGCCAAGGGCCTGGGCGTTGAATACCATCTGACTCACTTTTTTCCCCGCGGCATTCTCATCCACCCTGAAAGCAATATGGGCGTGCGGATCGTCAGGCCTGGCTATATGTCCGGCAAGCACCATCTCGATATTCTTCGAGGGCTGCACCAGCTTCTGCCAGATAGCTTCCCCATAATTGGGATTGGAAAGTTTATAACCCTCCTTCACGATATGGTTGTTGTTGCTATCCATATAGGAATGCGTAAGAAGAATAACAGTGTGATCGCTATACTGTTCCTTTTCAATTACGTTTTTCGCCCACTCCAAAGTTTCGTCACGTGGAGCGAATTCCAACACAAGCACCAGGAATTTTCTTCCATGCGGGCTGACAAACTCATAAGTAGCATTGGCCAGTGTAGGCCTACCTTCCACATTCGTCCCCACTTCACGAAGCATCTTCTGATTCAAACGGTTCTTATTCGGTGGAAAATATTTATCGAAATGCGTGAAGCGATTTTCAGCACTCAGAATACCGTAATCGTGATTACCGGTAGTCAGGATATAAGGCAGTAGTCCGTCCAAACGCCCAAAAGCGGAGGATACCGCTTCCCATTGGGAGACACTTGCCTGGTTAGCAACCTTGCCATTGGGATTGAACAGATCGTTCTGCTCCACCAAATCGCCTGTACACAATACCATCTTTGTATTCAATGTTTCCATATTATTCGATACCCATGCGACCATCAGGTCCAGGATCGGCTGATTGTAATCGAATTTCACATAGGTCTGTACATCGGGAAAAAGAACAAGACTCCAGGAATTTTCATCGCTCAGCGATGGCTTCTCATAATCATTCTGTTGTGCCGGAAGCGTATAAGAGAACAAAAAGAGAACAAGAAAGAGCCACAATGATTTTCTACGCATGATTATTCAGTTTTTAATTGTACAACAAAAGAGAGAGACAAATGTAGCAATAATTCAGCAGGATTGATTTCAAAAGTTTGGGAAAAACAAAGATTTCTTGTACTTTCGTTGTAGAAAATTCAAGATATCTATTTTCTGTCGTCACCCGGCATTGTTTAAATAAACTTGACTCTGCTCTCATTCCTAAGAGAATTCTTAGTTCTAACTTCTAACTTCCAAGCTATGCGCTTTTCATCTTTTCTAAAACCCTGCTTCCCCATAGTTTTGTTCTGTGTAAGTACGACCCTGCTCGCCCAGAAGAAAACGCTTGACCATTCGGTATATGACGATTGGAAGAGTCTTCAAAACATCACTATAAGTGACGACGGCAGTTTTGTCAGCGCTATTATTAGCCCGCAGGAGGGAGATAGCGTTCTTTTCATCCACAACTTGAAAAAAAATCAGGAGCTGACACTCAAGGGAGTCAATAAACAGACTCTTTCTCCCGATGGAAAATATACAGTAGGATTGATAAAAGCCCCATTTAGCGAAAGGCGGGAAGCGCGAATCAAAAAGAAAAAGGCAGATGAGATGCCGGAAGACTCATTGGCGATCATCCATAACAATTCATTCCACATTGAAAAAATAGCCGCCGTAAAATCGTTCAAGACAGCGGAAAAAATGGGCTCTCACATTGCTTATACCATCACACAAAAAGCCGACACGACAGCCAAAAAGAAGAATTCGGACAAACCAAAAGAGCTATTGATAATCAGAAATATAGTCACACAACAGGAGGATACTGTCCGGAACGCGAAAGGACATCTGTTCAGTAAATTCGGGAACTCCTTAGCGATTATCATTGAACCGGACAAGAAAGACTCTACCGACAGGCCCGGCGTCCTGTTTTACGACCTGACAAAAAATATTTCAAAGCATATCTCGAACGAGAAAGCAGAATATAAATCGCTCGCTTTCGATGAGAGCGGAGAACAACTTATTTACCTGACCACGAGAGATACCTCAAAAACCGAACAAAAAGTATTCGATATCCGCTATTTCCGCAACGGAAACGATTCGGCTACAGTACTTGCCGACAGAAACGCTTCAGGACTTCCCGAAAAATGGATTTTCAATGAATTCTCCACTCCCAGATTCAGCAAGAATGGATCACGCATTATCCTCGGAGCTGCACCCCGTCAAGTACCCAAAGATACTACCATCGTCGATTTCGAAACCGCCACACTCGACATCTGGCACTGGCAGGAACCGTTGATCCAACCCCAACAATTGGTGGAATTAAAGAATAAACAACGCCAAACCTATATGGGAATAGTGCTTCCCGACCAACCCAACCGATTTATCCCTATCGCCAACGAAATGATGCCTTTCTGTAATATCTCGGACGAAGGGAACGGCCGTTTTGCATTGCTTTGGTCGAATGAGCCTTATCAACTCGAAAGCCAGTGGGACATCTCTTCCAAAAACGACACTTGGCTTTGGGACTTCCAGACAGGAGAACTACAAACTGTCGCCACCCCCGTTCCCGGCAGGCCCATGATCTCGCCACAGGGAAGTTTTGTTTACTGGTGGGATGCCAATGAACGACAGTGGTTCGTATACGACAACCATGACAAATCTACCAGGAGTATCACCAAAGATATCCCTGTCAACTTCTGGGATGAGAAGAATGATATACCTTTCACACCCGGCTCCTATGGAATTGCGGCATGGGGAGAGAATGACGAATATATTTTTGTGAACGATGCTTTTGATATCTGGAAGATAGACCCCACAGGAAAGAAAAGACCGGAAAATATCACCTCCCATACGGGACGAAACGATTCTATCACCTTCCGGTATGTGAATACCGATCCCGAAAAACGCTTTATCGAACCCGATGACCTGCTGCTGCTTTCTGCTTTCGACCAGACCACCAAGCAGTCCGGCTATTACACTCTCGCACAAAAAGGACGGAACCCGCTGAAGATGAGAATAATGGACAAGTTCTCGTTCTCATCCGTTACAAAGGCAAAAGAGAAAGAGGTGTATGCCTTTCAAAAGAGCAATTTCCAGACATCACCCGACCTCTACGTCACCCGGACTCTTTGGCAGTCGAGCGAAAAACTGACCGATATCAATCCGCAGATGCGCGAATATAACTGGGGGACAGCCGAGCCCTTCTCCTGGAGATCATTTACCGGCATACCACTCCAAGGGATTGTGTATAAACCAGAAGATTTCGACCCTTCGAAAAAATACCCGGTCATGATCTATTTCTACGAACAGCATTCAGATAACCTCTACAGCTACTTTGCTCCTGCCCCCAGCCGCTCCATCATCAATATCCCTTTCTTTGTAAGCCGGGGTTACATCGTTTTCACACCCGATATCCATTACGGGACGGGACAACCGGGAATGGATGCCTATAACTCGGTGGTGGCAGGGGCTCAGGCACTGGCAGAAAACAGCTGGGTGGACAAAGAGAAGATGGCGATACAGGGACAAAGCTGGGGAGGCTATCAGGTGGCCTATTTAGTGACGAAGACCGATATGTTCAAGGCAGCCGGCGCCGGCGCACCGGTATCGAATATGACCAGCGCTTACGGAGGAATACGGTGGGAATCGGGAAGAAGCCGCCAATTCCAGTATGAGCAGACTCAATCGCGTATCGGAGCACCCATGAGCGATTCGTTGCACCTCTATATTGAAAATTCACCCGTTTTTTATGCGGACAAGGTCAATACCCCTTTGCTGATCATGCACAATGACAAAGACGGGGCTGTCCCCTGGTACCAGGGCATCGAATATTTCATGGCGTTGCGCCGGCTGGGAAAACCGGTCTGGATGCTGCAATACAACAATGAAGCACACAACCTGAAGGAACGACGCAACTCCAAAGATCTCTCCATCCGCCTGCAACAGTTCTTTGATCATTACCT
>JBAYRG010000135.1:0-8162 GCA_041676805.1 Proteiniphilum sp. | reverse complement strand
TTTTTTCGCAAATGGATTACAAATTTTCAAAAAAAAAACGAGATAAAAAAATAAACTTGCAGACAGGATTTTTCTCGTTAAAAAAAGAGCCTATTTATCAGCAAAATAGGATCAAATCATTGCCTATCAGCATATTAAACAATACCTCAGGCTTAGATATAGCTGATTGACAACATGATATAAAAACATTACAATTAATCATATACTATATAAAAAGTCACAATATTGTTACTTAAGTACGGTCAACCAAAGGGTTCACAGATATTCCCCGACAAAACATTATTTAGAATGATTCTAATTTAAATACTCAAAGAAGTATCAAGTCAAAACTTCAATCTATTAAAAAAGACGTAATCTGATAGTCAAATAACGATCCGGGTTCTGACGAATATCCTCTAACAATTTTGTTGCTGTATCAATTGTTACATTGAGGCTGTCATGAAGTTTAGTATCGTTCAGCAATAACCCCAGAGAATTATCGTCGCTATTAATTTTTGCCGTCAACAGTTTCAAATTATTGACTGTTGCATCAATGGATGCGAACGTACTTGTTATATCCATCTCATTCAACTCCTTACTAACCTCTTTCAGGTCGGCAGAAACTGATGATAAATTTTTGCTGATGTCGGGGAGTTCTTTTTCCAGGGAACCAATTATTCTATTAAGACTCACACTTGAGTTATTCAATTGCCCCACAGTGCTGTTAATTCCTTTAATCGATTGTTCCCAAGCAGGGTTGGCCACAATTTTATGCAGTGAATAGATCAATGAGTCCACCCGCAGCAAAATAGAATCAGCCTTAGGCATCACAGTCGCCACACCATCCATCAGGCCCATTTCTTTTCCACCCACAAGGGTATCTCCCTTTTCCAGATAAACATCGGATTTTGCCATTACGAGATTTACGGTGGAAGCTCCAAACAGATCAAGACCATATTCAAGGTGACTCCCTTTGGGTATCCGTATATCTTCCGAGAGGTTAACTCCCACGGAGAAACGCATCGGATCGTCACTCACCATCTCTATCTTATTGATCAGCCCTATTTGATAACCTTTCACATAGACAGGTGATGAGATCAATAATTTCGACACATCATCAAACTGGGCATAATACTGGTTCTGTTTTTTGAGAACATTGACCCCTTTCAGAAAATTAATCCCGAAATAAATCATGACAAGGCTGGCAATAAATGCCAATCCGATAAGTGCATTCTTACTTAATTTGGTTCTCATATACTGAAAATCTGTTTACTTCACACGTTCACCATTTGCAAACTCAATGATAAAAGCGTCTTTGAAATTTTGCCTCGCCTTTCTCAATAACTGCCGGCTCTCTTCAGGATTGGTTGTACGTCCATAAGTATATTTATAGGTCTTGCCATCAATATAATAATCTACCGGATTTAAGCCTTTAAACACCGAAGCACCATTTTCATACTTCCGGGATGAGGTGAGAAACTGAATCCTGTATTCTTTCCCGCTCACCGCTTCAGGGGGCAGTTGGCTTACCTGGGATTGGGGAGGAGGTGTTCCACCATTGGTAAACACATGACTTTTCTTATCGTATTCCCGTTTATACTCTTTGAAGCCATTATAAATACTCGCGGCAAGTGAAGCCTGGCCGCTCTCGCTCTTCATATACTTCTCTTCCTCCTTGTTACTGATATACCCCAATTCCACAAGTACACTTGGCATAGCCACCTCTCTCAAAACAAGAAATCCCGCTTGACGAACATTCCTGTTAATTCTCTTCGAATGGCCAACCAGTTGGTTTTGCACCATGGAGGCAAAATAAACACTCCGGTCGAGAAACTCATTGGCCATGAACTCGAAAATGATATAAGATTCCGGCTCATTGGGGTTAAAACCCTCGTACTTGACCGAGTAGTCCTCTTCGTACATGATCACCGAGTTCTCCGCTTTTGCCACATCCAAGTTATCTTTACTCCTGTGCAGACCCAATACGAAAGTCTCCACTCCCTGTGGAGATGCTTTTCTACGGTCGAGGGCATTACAGTGAAGTGATATAAACAGATCGGCATGTGCTTTATTCGCCATCCCGGCTCTACGATTCAACTCTACGAATCGATCCTCTTTCCGGGTATAAATGACATTCACATCGGTATGATTACTCTCAATAAGTTTCCCCAGTTTCAACCCGACTGACAACACGATATCTTTTTCTTTGGAACTCCCCCCCACAGCACCGGGGTCTTTACCCCCATGGCCGGGATCAATCACAACAGTAAATTTCCTGTTTTGGGCAGATGACGGCTGGGGAATAACAAGCAAGATCGAAATCAGAGTCCAGAAAAGAAAAAATAACTGCTTTCTATGTAACGCCATACGAATTGCTTTTTACAAAAGTAGAAATAAATTTTGTAATAAAAAAAGTGAGTTACATTGAGAACTCACTTTTTTACGCTTCATCGAGCGTCTGCCAATAGTTTCTATATCCCGACAATTAAGGCATCAACTCAGACAATTTAGCATCAAGGACCTCTCCTCTGAGATTTTTCTCGATAATTGTGCCGTCTCTATCAAGGAGTACAGTGTGAGGTATTCCCTGTATGGCATACAGATCCACTATCGGGCTATTCCAATACTGCAAGTCAGACATTTGCGGCCAGGTCATATCAAGATCCTTAATTCCTTGCACCCAGCGCTCATATTCCTGATCGAGTGATACACCCACCACTTCAAAGCCTTTTGCTTTATATTTCTCATAAGCTGCTACCACATGGGGCATCTCCTGACGACAAGGTCCACACCAAGCAGCCCAAAAATCAACTAAAACATAATTCCCTTTACCGGCATAATCGGAGAGGGAGACATCATTTCCCTCAGTATCCGTCAAAGTGAAATCAACGAATTTCTTGCCCACAGCCACTTTCTCAAGATTATCCAATCGCTGGATCATCCGCTGGATACTCTCATTGGCTTTAAACTCATCACTGGCAAGGGTTAGAACCTCCCTCTGCTGCTCCGGCTCTAACATGGAGGTATAACGGGAGTTCTGAAAAACAAATTCACCCAATTTATTATCAATGTGGGCCTTGAAAAAATTGAAATTCAGATCAATCAGCTGGTCATTGATTGCATCATAACTCTCTTTCAGTTCAGCATCCCGCTCCTCAGTCATTGTTCCGGCGGCATTCTCGCTATTGAATTGTTCTATAATATTTCTAAGCTTCTTCCCCAGTGCATTTTGTGTCAATCTTTGATCGGTATACGCATTATTTACTTTAGTTCCTTGTACAGTAACTACGGTATCGAATTCCACTATCAACTTACCCGGCTCAATCAACACCGGTACACTGCTTTCCTGTTGGGGATTCACAGTCTCACCCAAAGAGATAAGACGTACCACTGCCGTTTCGGTTCGTCCGGAGAACGAAAACTTACCATCTTGCACAACAGCCGTATCGATTGGTAGCAAATCCTTACCAGTCAGCTCTTGCAGATAGACGTTGGTTCCTTCATAAGCATCACCGGCTACGGTACCGGTGATTGTATATTTATTGTTATTCTGACACGACAAAAGAGCGCCTGCAACAATAAAAAGATAAATTAGTTTTCTCATTTGCTTTCTTTTTTATAATTAAATCGTAACAAAGATATGTAAAATGGTTTGATGAAAAGTGTTTTTTGAGTTTTTTTTCAACCTGTTGCAATAAAGTGATTTTATAGGCGTTTTAACCGCATAAATAGAACCGGAGATGCATACACCTAAAAAGAAATTGAAAAGAACGTCAAATATTGTCGGCAAAGCAAAGCTGTCGGTATTATCAATGATACTTATTCGTCAATTTGCCAAAAGCATTCATGTTGAAAAAAATCTACATATCCCTGATAACATTTTCTTCATCAATTGATTGAACTGATACATGAAGCTCACATATCTGGCAGCGTTCTTTTCGTTCTTGTTGTCATATATCTTCAGTTTTACATAATTGTCCTCTACAATCTGTGGATGCCTACCGATATCCCTCCTGAAAACATACTACCCGTGATATAGGGTGAATTACTGTAATAAAGATTAGATTACACCTATTTGCAATACAAAAAATTTACACATTATTTGCAGAATTATTATTTTTATTACATTTGTAAATTAAATCACAGCAATGAGTGTAAAATCAGTATTATCAGGATGGCATGCTATCCCCCACTTTTTCAGCAGAGTAGCTACTCTTATGCGGATGGGAATGATATTGTTTGTTGTTTTTTTCACTTTTTCTTGCGAACAAAACGATAGAGAGAGACAATTTTCAGCAGATAATATCGCTGAACCCATAGACATCGCTCATCTTTCATCCAACAATTCAAATGAAGGTGAAATACTATTCAGAGAAGCGCTTATGCAGGAAACCCGACTGAGAAAAATCATCCTTACCGCTTCCCTCATTATCGTTTTCCTACTTGTCTTACTATCCGCGTCACTTTTTTATGCCTACATCCATCGTACGAAGAGCAATAGGATCCTCCGCAACCTCAGCCGGCTAAGAACCAATTTTTTCACCAATATAACGCACGAATTCCGTACCCCGCTTACTGTAATCCTCGGATTGAGCAAGCATCTACAGGAGCAGAAAAATTTCACTCAAACCGAATCCAATTACTACCTGAAGGCCATCGATCGACAAGGGACACACTTGCTTGCATTAGTGAATCAATTGCTGAATATAGCAAAGATAAACGCGGGCATGGATAATCCGGAATGGAGAAGAGGAAATATCGTAATTTATGTACGGATGGTAGTAGACTCATTCCGGCTCTACGCACAGAACAACAATATCAAATTATCTTTCTCGAGTAACGAACCGGTTATTGAGATGGATTTCGTCCCACACTATATCGATGACATTCTACAGAACCTACTGTCTAATTCTTTGAAATTCAGCCCACAGAACAGCAAAATTTCGGTATCCGTATCATTAATAAAAAACAGGGAAATCGCGCTGAAAGTTACTGACACCGGAGAGGGAATTCCGGAAGAGGAGATAAAACGGGTTTTCGACCTTTTTTATCAGAAAGAACCATCTGACAAGAAAAGCGGAAGTGGCATTGGATTAAACTACACCCGTCAACTGGTTGAAATCATGCATGGGAAGATAGAGGTAAAGAGCGAAGTGAAAAAAGGTTCCACATTCACTGTAACATTGCCATTGAATCAATCCTCGGAAAAAATAATACTGCCATGGAATGCCGAACATGATACAAGCCCTTATCCGTTAAAGGCAATCGGATCCACACAAGAAAACAATCGAGTTGCAAGGGAAGAAAAAGTAAAATTCATCAAAACAGACATCCACATCTCCATCCTGTTAATTGAAGACAACGAAGATGTAACGCTTTACATAGAGGCGCTGCTTTCACCTCAATACAGAACCGTAACGGCACACGACGGGGATGAAGGTTTGAAATTAGCCAACGAACTGATACCGGATATAATTATTTCGGATATCATGATGCCCATTAAAGACGGGTTGACACTTTGTAAAGAGATTCGTAAATCGGAATTATTGAGCCATATTCCGGTGATTTTATTAACGGCAAAAACCGAAATGGACGACCAGTTGAAGGGTTTAAAATATGGCGCCGATGCCTATATTCGTAAACCATTCCATCCCGACGAATTACTGGTACAAATAGAAATGTTACTCGAGAACCGGCGTTTGCTCAAGAAAAAATATATGCGATCTATTTTCAAGGAAGACGAAACACCTGTTAAAGACATCAACATGGAGTTTCTCCAAAAAGTAACAGATATCATCTATCTTGAAATGCGGAATCCTCGTTTTTCTTCCCTATTACTCGCCGAAAAATTGTGTATGAGCCCTTCACAACTTAATCGGAAGTTGAGTGCTATATCCGGTTATACCTCTTCGCTCTACATTAATAATCTACGAATCGACTGTGCCAAAAAGAAACTGATCTCCGAAAATAAATCTGTCGCTGAGATTGCGGCTGATTGCGGCTTCTACGATGTTGCCTATTTTTCGCGCATATTTAAAAAACACACCAATGTCACTCCCAGTCAATACCGACGTTTTCCCAAATAATGCTTCGTTTATCATAGGATTTTTTACATACTGATAGCCAAAGAATTAACCCTACAATTTGCACAAATAACACAAACTTCATTGATTGTTAATGTGCGAATTATACAAATTCCCAAACGAAAAATCCTAATATTTCAGCTTCTCTCCCATTATATTTGCGAATATCCTTTTTGGTGAACAACATTTTATAAAAATCAAGCGAAGTAAAAATCAGGTCTAGCTCATCACTGCACGATGAAAGCCACTTTTTTACAGCACAACCTAAATAATCATCATTATGCCAACTTACGATGCCAACGAATGGCCCTTGCGGGTTTTAAAGGCTAAGGAGGCCTGGGCATTGCCCCTTCCCAATCCTCCGGAAAGCAAAAGTCATGGTGAAGGAGTTATCATAGCCCATCCCGATACCGGATGGACAGAGCATCCTGAATTACTGAAAGGGAATCGTTATATAAGAGATAATGCCCTCTCAAAGAACTTTTTTGGGAGGTTTGCGACCTATCTTCCCGCCGAAGATATTCTTTCCGGATGGAGTCCTAGCCACGGCACAACCACGGCCAGCCTGATGATAAGCGAAGAGGGGCATCCAAGTATGAATCCGCCTAACACCAACTATCCCCACTACAGTGTGCCGGTAACCGATTTTGTGACAGGTATTGCCCCAAAAGCAGAAGTAATCCCCCTCCGGGTCACCGATTTCGTGATGCTGGGGTCCGGACATTCTTCGATGCATGGTCAACTTGTGAATACCTACAGGACACTTACCCAGGCAATCTATTATGCGCTTACGCTCAATAACGATATGGTAGGGGTTATTTCTATCAGCCTGGGCGGGGCGAGATTACCGTCCTACCTGGAAGAGGCGTTGATCAGTGCGAGACGACGAGGAGTCATTGTCTGTTGTGCTGCCGGACAGATAGTAGGAGGTCCTGGTCCGGCAGCACCGGGACGCAGTGTGCACGCTCTATGCGTAGCCGGATCCGCTCAGGACGACAGTAAGCCTTCGGAAGGGTTTTATGGATCCGCGGTAGATGTAACTGCACCGGGATGGGGAGTGATTGTGGCCCGGACAACCGGTAATGTACCAAGGCCCACGGTACCCAATCCGCCAAGAAATTTCATTATTGATCCGAGTAGTGACGGCACTTCGTACGCCACCGCATTGACAGCGGGCGCCTGTGCGCTCTGGCAGGCATTCCACGGCCGCCTGAACCTGATACGCACCTTTGGCCGTCCCCTGCTTACCGATGTCTTCAGGTATTGTCTTGCCAATAGCGTACGAAAACCGACCGGCTGGGACAGATACAACCGGGGCATGGGAATACTCGATGTCGAAGCACTTTTACGCTTCGCGCTGCCTTCATACAGCACAGCTGAATTAGTAGCCAACAGCAATTATTGGCCGCAGTCGCAATGGGGTGATCCGGCTGATTGGGGAAGGATTTAGAAAACAAATAATATAGCCATATGAATTTAAAAGAATTTCTCGACGAAATAAAATGGTTTGCCGAACCTTTGTTCGAAGCGACCCATTCAGGCGACAACTTGGTTCAATTCTTCCGTGAATTTGGCTACGACCTCAAATCAGGAGATATCGGCACTGTTATCACCGCCTTTGAGTCGCTGACGACAACCGTCAAAGCATTGGTTGAAGGCAACGCTCCCGAAAATGCGGATCCCGACCTGGAAAAATTGCTCGAACTATTCTCTGTGGTGAAATCGGTCGGCGACATGGGAAAGGTAACCAGTTATTTTGGCACTAATTTCTTCGAAGAGGTTTTCGATTATCTGCTTCAGCGTTACCTCTCGGCGAGACATCCCGGGTTGCTTACCTTTCTTTCAGCGTTGGGGGTCTTTACCATAAAAGAATTTGACAGTGGTCGTGATCTACCCTACAAAAAGGCTCATTTCGAATGGGGTCGTATCGCCGATTTTGTCTCCGACACCGCTGCATGGGCCAGGGAAGTGTACGGTTGGAATGGCAATACAGCTGCCGGCGATGCCAAATCGCTCGATTATAAATTCCTGTTCAGCAACATGGCCGATCTGTTTGAAGGAGCAGGGTTATCGCTCGCCATCTTCAAGAAGGTAACCCCT
>JBAYRG010000134.1:0-8164 GCA_041676805.1 Proteiniphilum sp. | reverse complement strand
GAGAGAGGATTCCTGGAAGTGGAGACACCGGCATTGATCGGCTCCACACCCGAAGGAGCACGCGACTTTATCGTTCCTTCCCGTATGAATCCAGGTGAGTTCTACGCCCTTCCTCAATCCCCCCAGCTCTTCAAACAGCTGTTGATGGTATCGGGATTCGACCGCTATTTCCAGATTGTGAAATGTTTCCGCGACGAGGACCTGAGAGCCGATCGACAACCGGAATTCACCCAAATCGACTGCGAAATGTCGTTTGTCAACCAAGAGGATCTGTTACAAATCTTTGAAGGATTGACAAAACATCTCTTCAAAACGATTAAAGATATAGAGATCCCCGATTTTCCGCGCATAAGCTATGCCGATGCCATGCGCCTCTATGGATCGGATAAACCGGATACCCGCTTCGAGATGACCTTCACAGAAATAAAAGATCTGACCGTCGACCGTGAATTTGTGGTATTTGATTCGGCAGAATATGTGGCCGCCATCTGTGCGAAAGGGTGTGCCTCCTATACCCGCAAGCAACTGGACGAGCTGACTGATTTCGTAAAACGGCCGCAGATCGGCGCTAAAGGATTGATCTACCTAAGATATAGTGAAGATGGTTCTTTGAAATCGTCCGTAGATAAATTTTACACCGAAGAGGATCTTAAAAAATGGGCGGAGCGGTGCGATGCCCAACCCGGTGATCTCATCTTGATTTTAGGTGGTGAAACCGAAAAGACGCAGAAACAGTTGTGCGAACTGCGATTAGAGATGGGAGCCCGCTTGGGGTTGAGGGACAAGAACAATTATAAATGCCTATGGGTAACTGATTTCCCGTTATTGGAGAAAGACGAAGAGTTGAACCGCTTTTTCGCGAAGCACCATCCATTCACCTCTCCCAAACCGGAAGATATTCCATTACTCGACACCGATCCGGAAGTGGTTCGTGCCAATGCCTACGACATGGTGATCAATGGAGTGGAGATAGGCGGAGGTTCTATCCGTATCCATGACAGTGGGTTGCAAAAGAAGATGTTCTCCGTACTCGGCTTCACCGAAGAGCGGGCACAGGAGCAATTCGGATTCCTGATGAGTGCCTTCCAGTATGGTGCCCCCCCTCACGGTGGAATCGCTTTCGGACTGGACCGGTTTGTCTCTATCTTCGCCGGACTGGATAGTATCCGCGATTGCATTGCCTTTCCGAAAAATAATGCCGGACGTGACATGATGATCGATGCTCCTTCCCGTGTGGAACAGGAACAGTTGGATGAGTTGGGTATTATCCTGCAAGTGCGGGACTAAAAAAATAATCGATAAGAACGAGATAAAAATCACCCAAATAAGTCACAAAAAAAGCTGCCCGATAAAAGCAGCTTTTTTTGGTTTAGTACCTTTGCTTTAAAGGATATATCCTTCCGAATAGGTTTTATTGAACAACCGGTGAGCGGAGGCTTCGGCATCATCCACGAATTTCTCTACTGCCGGATCCCATTTAATGGGACGTCCCAAGTCATCGGCAATATTTCCCAGTGTACAAACCGTGCATGAGCTATGTCCTATTTCCACGGGAACCACCGGATCTGTTTTTGTTTTCACAGACTGGATGAAGTTGGCAAGATGTGGTATTTTCGTCTCGTAAGCACCATCCGTTTTTTCTTCCGCCGGGGGCATCAAGCTATCGTCTGAAGCTTTGTAATATCCTCTCGACACTTCAATCCACCCCTTATCTCCCCAGAATTTAACACCTTTCGTCCTGTTTTCATCGAACGGTTCTTCGGTCATCACCACTCCGTTGGCATATTTGTAGGTCAGATATTTGGTCTCTTCATATCCTGCCGGGATAATCTCCACCGGTCCACTTCCGTCCATTCCAAGTCCCCACTGGGCAATATCGAACATATGTGCACCCCAGTCGGTTGTGAAACCACCTCCCAGCTCCTTATACCAGCGCCATGCGCCCCAGAACTGTTCATTCTGTTCGGGATCAAGCGAGATAGGGGGATTCAACTGGGAATTATAATGCACATACTCCGACGGGCCTAACCACAACGGCCAGTTCAGATCGGCCGGCACCGGTTCTTCGGGCAGGTCATACGGCGTGGGAGGAGCTCCTACATAAGCATTCACCCTTTCGATCTTTCCAATTTTGCCTTCCTGTACCATCTTCACGGCGTGCTGGAAGTTGGCGTCGGAACGTTGCTGGCTGCCGACTCCCAACACTACTCCGTTGTCACGGACAGCTTTTCTCAACAGCTCTCCTTCTTTGATAGTGAATGTCAACGGTTTTTCCAGATAAACGTTTTTCTTGGCGTTACACGCCTCAATCGCCATAAATGCATGCCAATGGTCAGGCGTAGCAATTACCACAGCGTCAATATCCGCACGTGCAATCAGCTCTTTATAATTTTCATACACCTCTACGGCTACTTCCGATTGATTTTCTGTGTAGTATTTGTTCACACGTCGCAGAAAACGTTCTCTCTTCACGCCATACACATCGCTTCCGGCTACCACCTGTACGTCAGGTATACCGATAAAGCCACTCAACAGATACATGGCCTGTTGCCCCAGTCCGATAAAACCGAGACGAATAATTCCGTCATCCACTCCTGCACCCTTATTTTGCTTACAAGAGGCAAGGAATTGCGGGAAAACAGCCACTCCAACTGCACCTACCGCAGCCGTTTTAAGAAATCTCCTTCTTGTTAATTGATTACTCATGACTTTTAGATAATATGATAATGAACACTTTTTTCTTATATCTGTATTACTTTACGAAATAATTCAATTCCACTGCAAATATATGCTTTTATTATCAATTACTTTATTATTAACGGGAAAATATATAAAAATTTAAAAAAACAGATCAAACCAGCGCTTCCAGTTTTCTCCTGTCCAATACTTTCAATTCTCTTTTATAAAGGGAGATCATACCCTCCCTAATCATTTCCCCCAGGGTACGTGCCAAAGAGGGACGCTGCACACCAAAATATTCTGCCAATTGGGTCTGAGTGCGTCGTAACATAAAAGAATTGTGTTGCGGTGTTGTGTTTTCAAGTATATAAAGGGATAATTTTCCTTTCAGGCTTTTGATAGAGATCATCTGCACCTTTTTAGAGAGGAAAACAGTCATATTGGAGTTGACTCTCATAAAATTGACCATGAGCATCTCATTCTGCATCATCTCCTTCATCCACATCAATTTGGGAATCACATAAAAAGTACTTTTCTCCGCGGTGATCACATCCACCGGATAACGATTTTCGGCGGCAACCAGAAAAGCGGGAGCTAATGGCCTTACCGGTTCAATAAACTCAATTTCCAACACATTTCCCTCTTTGGTCACCATTTCAGTACGTACCAGCCCTTCCATCAGCAGATAAAGGGAATGGACTGTATCTCCTTGCCGGACTACATAATTTCCTTTATCTACTTCACGTACTTCCGAAACTGAGCGATCCAATATGTCATCTATCTCTTCTTCGGAGAGACAAAAGAAAAGCGGACAGGTAGATATGTTATGATTGCTCATGTCTTTTCATCGTTTTGATACAAATTTACGAGATTTTTCTTAACCGACCACATTGGTAAAAGAATTGACGTCCGGATGAAGAAATAAATCGATCTTGTCAAAACCAACACAGAGTAATTCCGCCACTATTAAAATCGGTTAATCACAAAGGGATGTAACCCTGGTTACACATTTTGTCAATATAGCCCGGTACCTTTGCAGCAAACAATTATACAAATAATCATACGAAACGAATGGAAAGAATGTTTTGCTACCAATGCCAAGAGACAAGTAAGAACGTAGGATGCACCGTTCAAGGTGTTTGCGGAAAAACAGCCGATGTGGCCAATCTGCAAGATCTGTTGATATTTCTTTGTAAAGGCATCTCTCACTACACCGTCCGCTTAAGGGAGTTGAACATCGAAATCCCCCAGATCAATAAGTTCATCACCGATAGTCTGTTCATGACCATCACCAATGCCAATTTCGATAAAAGCCGGTTTATTACCCGTATCCTGATGGCATATGAGATAAGAAATACTGCCAAAGAACGACTGCTTTCAGCAGGCGGAAATATCGAAGGGATCACTTTCGACGGTGCACACTGGCAGGGTGAATCCGAAGAAGAGATGGCGGATAAAGCACTGGGAACGACTATCCTATCCACCGAAAACGAAGATGTCCGCTCGCTCCGAGAATTGACGATATACGGATTAAAAGGGATGGCTGCCTATGCCGAACATGCATTCAACCTGGGTTATGAAGAGAATGAGATTTACGGTTTTATGCAGCGGGCGCTGGTAGAGGTGACCAATGACTCATTGAGTGTTGAAGAGTTGACCGCATTGGTGCTGGAGACCGGTAAATATGGCGTAGAGGTGATGTCGTTGTTAGACAAGGCAAACACCTCGAGTTACGGCCATCCGGAGATCACAAAAGTGAACCTGGGCGTTCGTAACAATCCCGGTATCCTGATCAGCGGCCACGACATGAAAGATATGGAGGAGTTGCTGAAACAAACCGAAGGTACCGGAGTGGATGTCTATACCCATAGCGAGATGTTGCCGGCCAACTACTACCCGGCATTCAAGAAATACGACCATTTCGTGGGGAACTACGGTAGCTCATGGTGGCATCAGATTGAAGATTTCGAAAATTTCAATGGCGTAGTCCTCTTCACCACCAATTGTATCGTACCTCCCAGAAAAAACTCCACCTATGGTGACAGGGTATATACCACCGGCGCTTCCGGTTTCGAAGGATTCAAACATATTGAAGATCGAAAAGATGGACAGTCCAAAGATTTCTTCTCCCTGATCGAACATGCCAAAAAATGTGCTCCACCCAAAGAGATGGAGAGCGGAGAGATCATCGGCGGATTTGCCCATAATCAGGTGATTGCCTTGGCCGACAAAGTGGTGGATGCTGTAAAGAGCGGCGCTATCCGCAAGTTCTTCGTGATGGGCGGATGTGACGGACGCCTGAAAGGACGCAACTATTACACCGAATTTGCGGAGAAGCTGCCCAAAGATACGGTAATCCTTACTGCCGGATGTGCCAAATACCGCTACAACAAATTGCCGTTAGGTGATATCAACGGCATTCCCCGTGTGCTGGATGCCGGGCAGTGTAACGACAGTTATTCATTGATCAAGATTGCATTGGCATTGAAAGAGGCTTTCGGTCTCGATGACCTGAACGATCTCCCCATTGCCTATAACATTGCCTGGTATGAACAGAAAGCGGTGATTGTATTGCTGGCGTTGCTTTCGCTTGGCGTGAAGAATATCCATTTAGGTCCCACCCTGCCGGCATTTCTCTCTCCCAACGTAGTCAATGTATTGGTCAACAACTTCGGATTAGCAGGTATCACCACCGTGGATGAAGATATGAAGGCACTCTTGAGCGCATAAAAGTAAGATGAAACTGATTGATGAAAGACCGGCTAATAACGAAGCCAGTCTTTTTAATACAAATATATTCACAAATTTGTGAATTCAACAACTATTGATTAACTTTGTATCATTAATGAGCGGAAAAATGAAGATTATTTTCGAAAAAGAATACCTGGAAGAGTTATACACTACAGGCAAAACCAAATCAAAAAAATATCGTCTTCAATCTGAAGTTGTCCGTAAATATATCAAAACTGTAGATAAACTTCGTGCCGCCAATAGAATTGAAGACCTATTTGTTATCCGAAGCCTACATTATGAAAAGCTTGTAGGAAATAAAAAGG
This sequence comes from Proteiniphilum sp., assembly GCA_041676805.1. Classification (GTDB taxonomy): domain Bacteria; phylum Bacteroidota; class Bacteroidia; order Bacteroidales; family Dysgonomonadaceae; genus Proteiniphilum. The sequence continues at coordinate 2,429 of JBAYRG010000134.1, read as the reverse complement.
GTCTCGAAAGCGTGCGAATAACATTACAATATCGTCTGGAGTTTATATCCTCTTTTTCGGAAATAGAAAGTATCACTATTTGTTCGCTGTTAGATATTAGCAAACATTATCAATAAAAAGATTATGAACAGATTATTACCAAAATATCCTACTCATCCCGGAACACTTATTAAGGATGAACTGGTTGAGATGGGAAATACCACACAAAAAGATTTGGCTGGTTATTTAGACGTTACACCCTCTTATTTAAGTGAGGTTATTAACGGTAAACGTGGTATCAATGCCTCTTTAGCTATCGGATTAGAAGAAGTATTCGGTATTTCCGCCGAGTATTGGCTCCGCTTTCAAGCGCAATACGATCTCGACATACTACGTATCTTCCGCATAAATAAATCTTCTACAAAAAAGTCCGGACGATTCTTCCGAAAAGAGGAGCTGACTATTTGAAAACAGTCGAGTAGAAAACAGATTATCAGAAGTAAAACGCATTTTTCCGGCTTCAACAAGAAAAGAAATTATAGAGTCTTTGATTTTTGAAGACTATTCAGAAGGCCCGGTAACTGATCCTTTAAACAAAGGATCTGATATGTGGATCTTCGGCAGAACAGTTAAAGGTCACGATATGTATATTAAAATAAGCATGGGTACTCCCAATAATTCAACAATCTGTATCTCTTTTCATCTTTCAGAATATAAAATGGTTTACCCTCTAAAAAAGAGATCAGTATGGAAACAATTATAATCACACCCGGAAACGAAAGGCAAAGCAACATGGTAAAGTCTATGCTGAAAGAAATGCGTATTCGCTTTACAAGCCATACCGACGAAAACGAGATAGAAGTTTCAGCCGCAGAAATGGAGGCAATAGATAAAGGATTGGAAGATGTGAAAAACGGAAATATAATGTCTCATAGTGAGGCAAAAAAAATATTTCACGATGCTATCTATAAAGTGGAGCAATAGGGCAGTAAAAGAAAGATCGGATATATTACGTTATTGGGTTAAACGGAATGGTTCTCCATCTTACTCGGAAAAATTGAAGCCGAAACAGACAAAGCCATAAACGTAATATTAGAAACAGGTATATCGGTGAAAAAGTGAAGAATAGGAATAACGTAAGACACCTTACTGTTATGCATGATTATACTATCTATTACACCATGACGAAGAATAACTTATATATACTTTCCTTTTGGGATAATAGACAAGATCCTGAACGCCTAAGACTATAACCTAACGATTGGTTTGTTCCAGGCAGCATTGGAAGGAAAAAGACAACAAATTATTTCTAATCACCTATCAACCAATTATAGCGGTATTGACTGACAAGACATTCTATCATTTTGAAATTGCTAAACGTCTTTTTTCTGGGATAAACTCGCCGCCAGGAAATAACCCCGTACCGGTGAGGTTGACCCCGCCTCCTACGATGAAGAGCCCGAATGTATCATCCCTGACTGTGACGGCACCTGCTTCAACGCTTACGGGGAGCAGCAGGGGACGCTGTTCAATGATTATTACGGCGAGTACATGTCAGGACATTGAAAACCAGGATCCGGATAGAATTCTCCGACAAGCATCCATACCGAGATGAATTGTCCCTCGCATTCCAGCGATTCTCCCTCTGGAGTGGCACAGCTTGACTATTCGTTATTCAAAGAATACCAAATAGTTAACCTTCCACTTCGATTTTTCACTGAAGAATCGACTGGGGATATCAGGTCCGGAAATTGTCAAAACGGGTCTTTCAGACTTTTTGCGCCAATGAAAATCCCCCGTGCCGGAAAAAAACAAGAATAAGAGTGTCTGGAATCCGGCAGGTCTCCCGGAACGAATCAGGATTCGAAGCCCATTTTCTTAATTTGGAGAGTATATTTCGTAAAACATGTTCTATAATTTTGAATTACAGAGCGAAGAAGATAATAGTTTAATTTAAAAACATAGGTAAATTTCATCGAGTATATACTGAAAATATAGGCAAAATAGACAAAGTCGTAATCCCTCGAGAGCATGTTTACACTCCGTACAAGCTACTGTGAATGGGACTTTTTTCAAGGGATAGATTTATCGAAACAGGCTCAAATATTAAATTGTTACAAATCTGATCATTCTATACTGTCCATTTAGGGCAGCACCTGCAACGAATTGAAACTTATTTTGGTATCCTATAATACGACTTTGGTGCCAGTGGCCTGCAAATATTCCTACTAATCTATCAGTCTTCATTATTTGATTAATAAATTCAAATGTTGAAGCGTTATTTCCTTTTTTGGGCCATCGTTCCCGACGTTCTATTTCATAGTTATTATCAACATCTGCCCCCCAATCAGGATGTCCGCAACTTGTGATTTCCAAAGTAGGCATAAATATCGGTATATGAACAAAAAGCATAATTGGTTCCGGACGTGCTTGCTGTTGTTTATAAAATT
>JBAYRG010000133.1:0-8182 GCA_041676805.1 Proteiniphilum sp. | reverse complement strand
ATTTATTTGAGGCTCTATTTGAAGGTGCAAATTTAGTGAAAGCCGAGAGAAAAACCAAGCTCGCTTGAGATTTTCCGAGGCGCATCCTGAATTATGGAAATTTAGTGAAAGCCGAGAGAAAAGCCAAACTCGCTTGAGATTTTCCGAGGCGCATCCTGAATTATGAAAATTTAGTGAAAGCCGAGAGAAAAGTGGCAAAGTTCCGAGTCTACGGTATTTTGCCACTTAGATTTTTATAGGTTGTTGAGATAAGTTCGTATGACAAAATCAAATTGTCTGGTTCTGATAAGGCAAAATATTTTGATACGGACCAATACTCAACGTAGATAATAGACAAGACCAAGCCGGAATCCGCTTTCGTCTGTACGCTGATGGTATTTTCCCATAGAAAATGGGAGTAGGCTATGCATTTTGTAGTAGGGATTGACAAACAGGCCTATCGGTATGTTTTTCAGGTTATACTTTGCACCAATACCGATAAGCGCACCAATACCGGTCTGGCTATCATCTAAATAATCCTCTTTTCCGGTATCTATCCCGAGTAACAATCCTCCGTTCAAAAAGAGATATTTGAGAAAAGTCCATCGAACGGTTACCGGTATATCGACTACTGCATTCGTTATACTGTAAGGTTCCGGAGCTTCTGGCCCAAGCGACGCATTACTGAATTGATACCTGTATTTACCATAAGAGATTCCCGTTTCTATATCTATGCTTTTGGTAAGAGGACGCATGTAAATAATTCCCAAAGAGTAATGCCCTTTGCCACGATATGCACCTGCCCCATCAAGACTTTGGAAATAGAAGGCATCATTGTCGCCCAAACCGGAATAGATGATGCCAATGGCTCCCTTTGAGCCGGGAAAAGAAGATTGTGCATTCAGATTGCCCTGCCAAAAATGTGGAACGAAAATAAGCAATCCTACCAGGAAGTGGTGTACTGATCGTTTCATATATGTATTTTTTTTGTTGAATATTTCGATAATGGTAAAAAGAAAGAACATACTATCAAGACGTACAAAATAGGGAAAACGTTGCACTGTTTCTCAATAAATTTCCAATAATCTGATGATTACTCTATTATGGAAGTTATTCATCAAATAGCTACCTTAGAGAAAACAGGCAATATACATTTTTTAGTTAAGATAAACATTGAAAAATCACCAAATCATCACTACCTGTCCCGATCCATCGGGATCACCACATTAGTCTTATTGGCACATTAGTCTTATTGGCATATTAGTCTTATTGGCACATTAATCCCTCAGATACTCTTCTCTGAAATCTATCCAATAATCTTTGATCGTCGATTTCACCTCTTTATGTAGAATAAGTAGTCCGATCAGGTTGGGAACCGTCATGAAAGCTATGGTAATCAGCGACAAGTTCCAGATGATAGTGGTGTCGGTAAACGAAGCCACGAAAAAACTGAGCACAAAGATGATCCTGTAATACACAACATATTTGGCTCCGACTAAGTAGGTGATACCTCTGTCTCCGTAATATGACCAGGCGATAGCGGTGGAGAAAGCAAACAAGAGCAATGCAATGGCGACAATATATTGTCCCGAATTACCTAACACACTCTTTGAGAAAGCCGCAGCCGAGAGGGGGGCACTGTGAATAAGCGACTCGCCGGTAAAAATTAAATTGCCTGACTGATCGGTTACCTTCCCGTTAGTGACTGGGATTTTGCCTGAGAATAGATTTTCACCCTGTCGAACTTCAATATTCTCCGCCAATGAGCGTGCATGAATTACGGAAATCTTATTCACTATTTTACCTTCTTCTACTTGCATCACTCCGGTGAAAAGAGCCACTTTGTCCTTATTGTTCAGATGGTTCTTGAGTGCTGTCAAGTTTTCGTCATCATGTTCGTGGTAGTACCCTGCCAGAATTTCGATATCAGTTTGTTGGAACTGATTGGGCAGTTTTTCACTCCATACTCCCGATGACAGGAGCGCCATGCCAGTGAGGAAACAGATAATGATGGTGTCGATGAAAGGTTCCAGAATGGAGACCATCCCTTCCGAAACCGGTTCGTGCGCTTTGGCCGCAGCGTGGGCGATGGGTGCTGAACCTTGACCGGCTTCGTTAGAGAACAAGCCTCTATTGACCCCGTTATTGAAGGCGAAGGCGAACCCGGCTCCTAAAAAACCGCCTATAGCCGCAGTTCCGGTAAAGATATTACTGAATATGGCAGTAAACGAAGGGATGATATTCTGGTAATTGGAGAAGATGACGGCGATGGCACCCACAAAATAGATGATGGCCATAAAGGGAACGAGTTTTTCAGTTACCTGGGCTATCCGTTTGATACCGCCGATAATGATCAGGGCAAGTAGAACGGACAATACGGCGCCGGTTACTACATGTTGTATGCCAAAGGTGGCAAATATGGCGTTGGAGATACTGTTGATTTGTGGTAGGCTACCTGTTCCGAAAGAGGATAAAATGGTAGCTATGGCGAAAAAGCTGCCTAACCAATATCCTGTTTTGATCTGTTTCCCATTCTTGAGATGGATGTTCAATCGTTTTTTCATATAGTACATAGGACCTCCGGCTACCATCCCTTTCTCATCGAAATCACGATATTTATGGGATAGGGTTACTTCCACGAACTTGGTACACATCCCTAAAAATGCGGTCATCAGCATCCAGAATAGTGCTGCAGGTCCTCCTAAATGGATTGCCAGCGCTACTCCGGCAATGTTTCCGGTACCCACTGTTCCCGAAAGGGCAGTTGCCAGCGCCTGAAAATGAGATGTGTCTCCTTTGTCTGTCTTTTTATCATATTTCCCTTTTACAATGCGGATAGCATGTGGAAAGTACCTGATTTGCGGAAACTTTAAGTAGCATGTGAAAAAAACACCTGTGCCCAAGAGTAAAAAAACAAACCAATTATTTCCAGCAATGTATTGATGTATAAAAAGAAAGAAATCATTGAGCTGTTGCATAAAATCAAATTATTCTGTGGAGTAATTGATGAACAGGTTACAAATGTAGTGAAAGCCGAGAAAAACGCCAAGCTTGCTTTAGTTTTTTCAGGCCCTATATTAATAATTTCTCTCCAATTTTGTATTCAAGATAGATAGATAGATAGATAGATAGATAGATAGATAGATAGATAGATAGATATAAATTGAATGTCCGATTTTTCCTTATGTTAGAATAAACTGCGGATGAGAAGAAATTCAGACAGTTTCTTAAAAAAAAATAAACCTTGACTTAAAAAAAGATTAAGATGTGATGTTTGTATACACTTTACTATTTTTGTTTTTACCTTTGAAGTCATTTATTTCTATATATAAATACTTTATCATGGACAGACGAAATTTTTTAAAGAAATCTGCTATTTCAGCAACCGGTTTAAGTTTGGTTCCGTTAATGGGAAAATCTTATTCTTCCGTTTTCGGACAGTCTGCTCCCGGCAACAAGATCAAGGTAGGTTTGATTGGTTGCCGCAATCAGGGATGGAGTAATCTGAAAACTTTTCTTCAATATCCGGAGGTGGAATGTATCTCTATGTGTGATGTGGATGATGAGTGGCTCTACCAGCGCGCTTCCGATTTGGAGAAGATGACCGGTAAAAAACCGCCTCAGTTGGTGAAGGACTGGCGCAGGGTGATAGATAACAAAGATGTGGATTTGGTGATTATCGGAACCCCTGACCACTGGCATTGTCTCCAGTTGATTGCCGCTTGTGAGGCAGGTAAGGATGTGTATGTGGAGAAACCGTTGGCCAACACCATTGAAGAGTGTGACCTGATGGTGAAGGCTGCCCGGAAATATAACCGTATCGTGCAGGTAGGGCAATGGCAACGTAGTGATCCACATTGGGATGAAGCAGCTGCCTATGTGCAAAGCGGAGAATTGGGGCGTGTGAGGACTGTAAAGGTATGGGCTTATCAGACCAGCAAGTGGACATTGCCGGTAGTTCCCGATTCAGCACCGCCGGCGGGTGTGGACTATGACATGTGGTTGGGGCCGGCGCCGAAGCGTAATTATAACGACAATCGTTTCCACTACAATTTCCGTTTCTTCTGGGATTATGCTGGAGGACTGATGGCCGACTGGGGAGTGCATCTGCTTGATTATGCCATGAGAGGGATGAATGTGGGATTGCCTTCGTATGTTTATGGCGCAGGAGGAAAGTATGGCTATCCCGATGATGCCATGGAAACGCCCGACACATTGATGGTGACCTATAAATACCCCGGTTTCAATATTATATGGGATCATGCCTGTGGAATAGGCACAGGATTGTTTGGACTTCGGGAGGGGGTGGCCTTTTTCGGTGAGAACGGCACATTGATCCTCACCCGTCAGGGTTGGGAAGTGGTGCCCGAACAGGCCATTAACAGCCGTATGTTTCCCTATTGCTATCCTTGTGATGACGAGAGGAAACCCAATACGCCCCGTATGGAAGCGATAGCGCAAAGAAAGGGGGGTGGTAAAGGGCTTTACCTGCATGCCGGCAATTTACTCGATTGCATCCGTTCGCGCGCATTACCCAATGCCGATATTGCTATTGGTGCTGAAGTGGCTAAATTAAGCCATTTGGGCAATATATCCTGTCGTGTGGGAACAGCATTGGACTGGGATAACAAAGCCGGGAAGTTTATTGGGAATGCCGAGGCCAACAGACTGATCAAAGCCAATTACCGTACTCCCTGGAAACTGCCGAAGATATAAGATGCAATGGTCTTATTGGTTCATCAACCAGTCGGCCTGTCCTTTTAAATGGGGAAGACTCTTATTGAGTATTCCCCATTTAATAATATCATCCTACCTTGTCATAACCATGAATAATCCAATTCCTTAAATCTACAATTTTCCTCGCGTTATCAAGAGGAAGGTCCGGATTTAATTGAAGAAGTCTGTTTGTGGCTTCACCTATGATCTCTAATTCGCGTTCGACGGCCCGTTTGAGAAGTTTATTTTCAAGATAAAGAGAAAAACTGCAGTTGTCGCCTAAATAATCGTAAGTATAGAGCACGAATTAGTTTATATTATTCTAAAACATAAATATGGCTCTAACAAATGATTTACAAATATGTATAGTATAAACTAATTAAAGATTGGTACTTATAGCATATAAGTGGATAAAATACAAATAATAGTTCACAGTCAATATTAGGTGCCTATTTGCAGTTACAAAAAAGGCCGTCTCACAGAAACGGCCATATAATCAGAACTTGTATACCCACTCGGCATACGCATCTATCCAATTCTTCAGGAATTCTTTAGTGTTTTCGTTCTTCAGGTTGTTTTGCTCGTCAAATAGTTCCCACGAGTTCCCAATATATGCTTCGGGTTGCTGCATCATATAGACGTTCAGGAACACCATAGGTTGACGGAGTGCGAGATTGGCCCCTTCACCAGCCAGGGCTCCCATGGAACTACTCGCGATGGCACCCGGTTTTCCATTCCATTTGTTTTGCCCATAGGGTCTTGACGCTACATCAAGCGCATTTTTTATTACTCCTGAGAAGGTCCGGTTGTATTCGGGTGTGAAAAAAAGATATCCATCAGCTTCACCGATCTTTTTGCGGAACTCAACCCACTCAACAGGGGGATCTTGCTCAAGATCTTCGTTGTAATGCGGTAGTTGGCCTATCTCCACTAGCTCCAGTTCGAGAGAATCAGGAGCCAGTCTGATCACTTCATTCGCCAATTTTCTGTTGGCTGATTCTTTTCGCAAGCTACCAACGAGAACGGCTATTTTCTTTTTGCTCATAATTTTTCTTTTTTTAATTGTTTGACAGATTTGCACACAATATTTCTATAGTACTATTAACGCTTTCTCACCGTTTTTGTTTGATAGTAAATATTGATAGGGTATTGATGTCGATTTTCGGATAATAGAGGAGAAACAGAGCAAAAAGATTATCAACAGGAGTGGCCTTTGCACTATTTTCTGAAACGGGAGAAAAAAAGCTTTATCAGGTCGGCGCAATCGTCGGCCAGAATGCCGGAAGTGACAATAGTCTTGGGATGGAGAAGGTAAGGGGAGATCTGTGAATAACCCCGTTTTTCATCCGGAGCTCCGTACACTATACGCGATATTTGTGCCCATCGCAGCGCACCGGCGCACATGGGACAGGGTTCTACCGTTACATAAAGGGTGCAATCGGTCAGGTATTTTCCTCCCAGCACATTGGCGGCGGCAGTGATTGCCTGCATCTCAGCATGTGCTGTTACATCATTCAGCCTCTCTGTCAGGTTGTGTGCGCGGGTAATGATGCGCTCATTTACTACAACGACTGCACCAACCGGAACCTCTCCCTCTTCAAATGCTTTATATGCCTCCCGCAGCGCCTGCTGCATAAAGTATTGATCGTTGAACACTGCTTTTAATCGTTGAATTGTTAAATCTTGAATCTTGAATCATCACTACCTCCCGAAGATCGGGACAAGTTGTCCCGATTTCCCGATAAATCGGGACAGGATCCGGATCATCGTCTCATTTCATTTTCTTCGAACAGCGTAGGATAATCCTGTTCCATATTTTTCAACACATGGTTGAGAACAGTTTCTCGAAACCATCGGGAACGGTTAATGATTTTATATTTCTTCAGATAGAAATGGATCAGGTTGTACTCTTCATCGCTGAGCATGAATACGGCCTTTTTTGTGCGAGGCTTCATCTTACCCTGTAGTTTGTATTGCTTTGTTCCCATCAAATAATCATTGAAGTTTCCACATGCGCTTTTTCTTTGCCAGTGCAAAAAAACAAAATATTTTCGATAAAACGGGGTATTTACAGGGTAAAGTTGTATTTTTACAAGGTTTAAAAGCTATTTTATATCAAAAGAGATGGCCGAACACAATGAGTTGGGAAGGAGGGGCGAAGAAGTTGCGGTAACTTTTCTTGAAAAGAAGGGATATCGTATTGTGGAGCGGAACTGGTCTTTTTCCGGTTACGAAATCGACATAGTATCGGAAGATGAAGAATTTATTGTGTTTGTAGAGGTGAAAACCCGTACTTCATCCGAATGGGGCAATCCAGGGGATGCTGTCGATGAACGGAGAATGCGGCGGATGATCCGTGCCGCCAGCCATTATCTGAAAATAAAGCATATCGATAAATCTGCCCGCTTCGATATTATTGCGATAGTAGGTAATGAGCCGCATTTCGAACTGGAGCATATTGAAGATGCTTTTTTACCTTTTTTGTAAGGAAGGGATATGTCTGATGACGAACTCAGGAAATGAATCATTCGTCCTGTAAATAGAGTTTATAGAGAAATTGCAGAAAAACTGCCGCAACATGAGTGAACAATATTATGGAACAGTTAAGTAAAGATCGCCGGATAGTACGGTTGGAAGAGACTGAATCGACCAACCTCTATTTGAAACAATTGGCAAGGGAAGAGCAGCTTGAAGAGGGATCAATGGTTATAGCCGATTTTCAGACCGTAGGACGGGGACAAATGGGCAACTCTTGGTTTTCTTCGAAAGGCGAGAATCTCCTGTTCAGCCTGCTAATCTATCCCAAGGATATCCTGGCCAATGAGCAATTTATTATTTCCCGTATTGCATCGCTGGCCGTTAAGAACACACTTGACCAGTTTACGGATGATATTCGCATCAAGTGGCCCAACGATATCTATTGGAAAGAGCAGAAAATTGCGGGAATACTGATAGAAAACGATATAGAAGGGAAATATATGGGCAATTCGGTGATTGGAGTCGGAATTAATATCAATGAGCAGTCTTTTCCGTCTGATCTTTCCAATCCTGTTTCACTCTTGCAGATTACAGGTGTAGTACATGACCGGGACTATATCCTCAATATTTTTCAACGGGAGTTTTTTCTGCTCTATCGAGATTTTCAGCAAGGTGAGATTAAAGCTATTGAAGATGAGTATATGCTTGATCTCTACCGGGTAAATGGCTATTATGAATATGAAGATGAAAATGGCCGATTCACGGCTGAGATCGATGATGTGCTTCCTTCCGGACATTTGGTGTTGAGGACGATGGAGACCGGGGAGGAACGGAAATATGCCTTTAAGGAAGTCGCTTTTGTTTAAAGTGTTTAAAGTGTTTAATCGTTGAACTGTTGAAGTGAAGAAATCTTCTATCCATCTCAATCTTTGTATCGTCCTAAAAATAGTTTACAGTTTACTTCAATCAACACTCTTTATTCTTTACTCTTTACTCTTTACTCTTTACT
>JBAYRG010000132.1:0-8198 GCA_041676805.1 Proteiniphilum sp. | reverse complement strand
TCCTTCTCCTTCTCCTTTTCCTTCTTTTTTTCCGTATTCTCCGCGGGGTGGTCATTCCTGACGCCGTCTTCCCTGTCACAGTTCTCCCCAAGGTGCTTCTTCCCAGCCTCCTCTTCACGGCGTTTCTCTTCTTCCATCACGGCCAGGGTCAGGTTGTTAAACGTTTCAACATCAAGCCGTTTACGGATATACACGAACAGGCTCGAATCGAAAACCGGTTTGCCGGTAAACTCTTCAAGACCAGCAAAATACTGCATATAGGGATTCTCCGATATGATTTGCACCGTCTCCTCGTTGGAGAGGTTCATCTTGTGCTTGATGATCAATGCGCCGACAATCATGCGGGCAGGCTTGTTGCCATCGCCGCAGTGCTTGTTGTGCAGGCACTTGTTGTAAACACGTTCTATCTCGTCCCAAGGCATGGCTCCGGCCAGTTTGTACCACCTGTTCGACGGATCCAGGGATTTCTCCAAGGTGGTCGAGAACAAATCCAGACGGTATTGTTTTCCTTGAGAACTAAATTTCATATTGTAGCCGTTTTGATCGTAAATGTACTGTTTTTTATTCAAAAAAGCAACAAAACAAGAGGTTATTTTATTTGAAATCAATCATTTGCTCGGATTCAGCGAACCCTAAGTATTGGATATTCTACTTCGAGCTGACCCTCTACTTCGACGTGTTCACCAAGGAGAACCTCTCCTGGCAGTTGGCCGAACGCAGGGGCTCGCGTAGCCAGTATGTCGGCAGACTTGAGGATGTTGCTGGGGTTGCTCAAGGGGCATACGGAACCGACCATCATCCATACCGACCAGGGCAGCGTGTACAGTTCCATGGCCTATAACGAGCTGATCAGGGACACGAACATTGTCCGGTCGATGTCCAGGGCGAGAAAGCCCACCGACAATCCCGTCAACGAGGCGCTCAACGGATGGATAGGGGAACTGCCCCGCAGGGACACATTCGAAAGCCGGGTGCTCACCCCCGAACCGAAATTCGTCCAGAAAAGACGCCTACAACCACATTCAGAGGAAGAGAGCCCGAAGGTGTCCACTTTTCGCGTCCGCTACATTCACAAAAGTGAAATACCTCAAAAAGACAAAGTGAAATACCTCAAAAAGACAAAGTGAAATACCTCAAAAAGACAAAATATTTTGGTAAACTCAAATAAATGAGCTACTTTTGTAAGAAAAGTATTTGAATGGAATATTTGAAACGAATTGCAGATAATCAGCTTAGTCTTCGCCTTGAAGCTTTTGGTGCTGTTCAGATAAAAGGGCCGAAATGGTGTGGCAAGACGACTACTGCTGAAATGCAGGCGAAGAGCGTGGTCAAGATGCAAGACCCGGATACAAGAGAAGGTTATTTGGAAACCGCCGGTACTAAGCCTTCCTTGTTATTGAAGGGAGATACACCCCGACTGATAGATGAATGGCAGGTGGCTCCGGTATTGTGGGATGCCGTTCGTAATGCAGTTGATGAACGCAGGCTGCAGGGGCAGTTTATTCTCACAGGATCAACAGTGATAGACGATAAGGAAATTATGCACACGGGAACCGGACGTATCTCGCAAATGTCTATGTATCCCATGAGCCTTTATGAATCAAAAGAATCCAATGGCAAAATTTCTCTAAGGGAACTGTTCGATAACAAAGAATTGGATATAGATGGTATTACTTCCGATTTGTCCATCCCGCAACTTATTTTCACTGCTTGTCGTGGAGGATGGCCCGCGTCTCTCAACAATATGAGCGATACAGCCAAACTTTTGATAGCCAAAGATTATGTGAATATTATTTGTGAAGAAGATATTTCGAGGGTTGACGGGAGCAAGCGTAATCCTTCCCTTGCCCGGCTGATTATGCGCTCTTACGCAAGAAATCTCTGCACCTTGGCAAAAAAAACGAGTATGCTTGCTGATGTGTCGACAGAAATGGAAGTTATGTCTATGCCCACTTTCGACAATTATGTGGGGGCTTTGGAGAAGCTTTTCGTCATTGAGGATATAGATGCGTGGAATCCTGCCATTCGTTCGAAGACCGTCATTCGGTCGGGGAAGAAGCGTTGTTTTGTTGATCCCTCCATTGCTGTGGCTGCTTTGGGAGCATCACCCCGGAGTCTCGAACTCGATATGAAAACTTTTGGTTTTATTTATGAATGCCTGTGTGTGAGGGATTTGAAAGCTTACTCTCAGGCTATGGGAGGACGTTTGTCTTACTATCACGACCGTTACGGATTAGAAGCTGATGCTGTACTTCATTTAGATGATGGCCGTTACGCGCTTATCGAATGTAAATTGGGTAGCCGGGATATAGCAGAAGGTGCCAAGCATTTGCTTGAACTAAAAAGGCTTGTACAGGAAAAGAATGAAAAAGAAAAGCAGGTAAGAATGCAACTTCCCGATCTTCTGATTGTGCTGACCGGAGGGGAGATGGCTTATACCCGTGAAGATGGAGTGAAGATAATTCCGATCGGATGTTTGAAGGATTGAAGAATGTCTTATTATCTGTACTACAAAATTAGCAAAGAGAAGGAATATTGCTCAATGAATAGTGCATAAATAATGGGGAAATATTGAAAAAGATTACGTAATTAGATGATCTTTGAGACTGATGGTAATTTGAAATTGTTAAAATCTCTATTCCGTTTTTTGTTTGATCACAAGATTGATATATTTGCAGGTAGTTTTAGGTAAAGAGGCTTGCACATTAAATAATAGACAGATGAAAAGAATGAAATATTTTTATGGACTATCGATGCTTTTTTGCATCACATTGAGTATCCACGCACAAACAGCACAAGAGGAGATTTTTGAAAATATAAACCTCGTAGGTGCCAATTATTATGCTTATCCCACGCCTTCCGGAAAACATACGGCACCACCAAAGGGGTATGCTCCATTTTATTTAAGTCATTATGCCCGTCATGGGTCCCGTTTCCTGATCAATGGCGAGAAAGATTATAATGAACCGGTTCGAATGCTGAAGGCTGCGGAGAAAGCGGATGCCCTGACCGATACGGGTAAACAGATTCTCATGATTACGGATAGTATGGCCAATATGGCAAAAAAACGTTATGGGGAGCTCACCCCGCTGGGTGTACGCCAACATCAGGGTATTGCTGAAAGAATGTATCAGGATTATCCGCAAATATTTCGAAAAAAAACAGATATCGACGCCCGTTCTACCGTAGTGATCCGTTGTATCCTTTCGATGACCTCACAATGTTTACAATTGAAAGAGTTGAACCCGCGACTTACATTCAATTATGACGCGAGTGCGCATGACATGTATTATATGAATTATTCTGATGATTTCTTCTCGCAGGAGAGGATAAAAAACGATAAAGCGACAAAGGAACTTCAACGAAAGTTTGTGCATCCTGAACGGCTGATGGAGACAATGTTCAAGGATATGAACTATGTTAAGGAGCATATTGACTCGGAAAGCATGATGCTTGCTTTATTTGATATGGCACGTAATATGCAGAGCCACGACACCGACCTGGAACTGTTCAGTTACTTTACCAAACAGGAGTGTTACGACCTCTGGAAGGCGGATAATATTCGTTGGTACGTGCGTTCCGCGGCTACACCCCTTTCAGAAGGGAAGCTCCCATTTGTGGAAGCCAATTTGCTCGAAAATATCCTGAATACGGCGGATACCTGCCTGACAAAAAAAGAGAGCAGCGCAACTTTACGATTTGGACATGAGTCTTGTCTTCTCCCTTTGGCTTGTTTGATGGAGTTGGGTGATTGTGGATATCAAACTACCGATTTAGAGAACCTGCACAGAGTGTGGCGAGCTTATAAATTTTTCCCTATGGCCAGCAATATTCAACTGGTGTTCTATCGGCATAAGAAAAAATCGGATATTTTAGTCAAAATCTTACTCAATGAGGAGGAGCAGACCATCCCCGTGAAGAGCGATATCGCTCCCTTTTATCGTTGGAAGGATGTGAAAGAGTATTATCGTGCAAAATTGGATTCATGGATAAAAGAGCTATCGGTTGACGAAGAGATGGTAGCGAGTGTTGGCGTAAGGGTTTTTTAAGAGAATCGGTAGTGAAAGTTATTTTCTCCCGAAATCTGCAGGATTTTCACCCCACAGTTTTGTTTCCCATTTCAGGATCGGGTTGGAGTAGTTGTTGTTCTGAAGCCAGTTTTCAGCTCGTTCGATCAGGTTGAAGATCGGTCTGTTTAGATTAGTCTGCGCCAGTTTGGTCTTACACTTTTTGTTTGCCACCCATTTCATGGCATTCACACTGTCGGAATAGATGGGGATGACGCTGTTTTTCTTTTTGAGCAGTGCCAGGGCATGTACAATGGCGAGGAACTCACCGATATTGTTTGTCCCTTCAGCCATGGGGCCAACATGAAATAGCTCCACTCCGTCTGCCACAAATACACCCCGGTACTCCATCATGCCGGGATTGCCGCTGCAGGCGGCATCTACAGCGATACTCCCGGATGAGATTCTTGTGTCTACTGAGAATTTCGATGCTGCGCCTGATCCCAATTTCTTCCTTTGTCGGCTGTTCAGTGACTTCCATGGATTGACAGAGAAAGCCTTTTCTGCCTCTTCCAGGGTTGGAAAAGATTTATAGAGCGCGTTTTCAAAACCGAAAACCTGCGACTTGCACTCGTCCCATGAATCGTAGACTCCTGGCTTTACTCCCTTCCAGACAACATAAAACTTCTTTTTTGCCATCAAGTCCCCCTTACATCGATTCGAGAATATAGGGAGTCAACTCCTCTTCCAGATCCTTTCTGTTGGGTTTCTCCTCTATCATAATGATGCTGTCCACAACAAATTTGGTATAACCCCTCCAAGGCAATCTGCCGAAGTACTCCTTGTAATGTAACTGCACATTTTTACCGCTCGATATCATCAGTTGTTCTGCAATTTTCTTGTCTACTACCGAGAAATCGAACTGATTCGATTGTAACCCTCCCGGTTTGTCGGCGCGGAACCCCGACTGGATCAGTTTGCCTTCGTAGGTCTTAAAGACGACTCCTTTATAAACCAGATAGTTTAACTCTCCCGATTTTACTCCTGTTCCAAATACATAATAGAAACGGACATAGATGAAAATTCCGAGTGAAAGTATCAATATTCCAAGAAGCCATAACAGTCCCTTACGCACCCTTTTCCTTGTAGGTCTTAAATCATCCATAGCTAAATAATTTATATGAGATTGTAAAGATATCTCTTTTTTGACTTTTTATGGAAATAGTAGTATGAAAAACAGGATAAATTCACCAATTTATGGTATTTTTGTGCTTCGCCGTTATTCGTGTCCCGTGCGTAATAACAACTGAATGTTTACGATAAGCGAGAACAGATACTAAACTTGTTTTGACTATGTCGAGCATAGCAAAATTTACAACGTAAATTTCAATAACAACCGAATAACAATAGAAACAGTAACTAAATATTATTATGAACAGATTGATTGTGGCCTCTATTCTTTTTTTAGCGACTTTAACGGTTTTGGCACAGGGTGCGTATAACTTTTCGGTGATAACACAAAATCCCATTACACCGATAAAAAATCAGGCCAGTTCGGGGACTTGCTGGAGTTTTTCCGGTGTCGGATTATTGGAATCGGAACTGATCCGTATGGGAAAGGGAGAATTCGATCTTTCCGAAATGTATATTGTTCGTAGAAATTATGAAGATAAGGCGCAAAAATATGCGCGTCTGCATGGCAGCTTGAATTTTGCGGCGGGAGGATCTTTTGCCGATGTGGTGGAGACCATCAATGAATATGGAATAATGCCTGAGGATGCTTATCGGGGACTTAATTATGGTAGCGAGACACATAATCATGGTGAACTTGACAAAG
Source organism: Proteiniphilum sp. (assembly GCA_041676805.1). Classification (GTDB taxonomy): domain Bacteria; phylum Bacteroidota; class Bacteroidia; order Bacteroidales; family Dysgonomonadaceae; genus Proteiniphilum. The sequence continues at coordinate 2,354 of JBAYRG010000132.1, read as the reverse complement.
TCTTGAAAGGATATATGGATGGGATTATTGGTGCCCGTGGCCTCTCTCCCGTCTGGCACGACGCATTTTCGGGAATATTGGACACTTATCTTGGTCCTTTACCTGAAACATTCATCTACCAGGGAAAAGAATACACCCCTTACACCTTTAAAGATTTTCTTGGAATCAAGCAAGAAGATTATATCTCGTTGACCTCATTTACACATCATCCTTTTTACAAACCTTTCGCGGTTGAGGTTCCTGATAACTGGCGCTGGGCCAATTCCTATAACCTTCCTATAGAAGAGTTGATGGAGGTGATGGAGAGTGCCATTATGGGTGGATATACCATCGCATGGGCTTCCGACGTGAGTGAAGCCGGCTTTTCACGCGAAGGTATTGCGGTTATACCCGACGAGAATGCTGCTGAGAATGCGGGTTCCGATCAGGCCAGATGGCTCGGGCTTTCTACCCGTGAACGGGATGCCAATCTGAAGACGCGTGTAGGGACTGAAGTGCTTGCCGAAAAAACGATCACGCAGGAGATGAGGCAGGAGTCATTCGATAATTATCAAACCACAGATGATCATGGCATGCTAATTTATGGTATTGCTAACGACCAGAATGGAAACAAGTTCTATATGGTGAAGAACTCATGGGGTGAAACTGGTCCCTATAAAGGCTTATGGTATGCCTCAGATCCGTTTGTGCGTTATAAGACTTTGAGTGTCGTATTGCACCGGAATGCTATCCCCGCACAGATCGCAGCGAAGTTGGGCTTCTAAATCTTTAGCTTGAGTGATATGGATACCGCAGCGCTATATAATCTTTTCCTTCAATATCCTTTTATCACCACCGATTCGAGGATATGCCGCAAAGATTCCATCTTTTTTGCCCTGAAGGGGGAGAGATTTAATGGAAACCTGTTTGCGGAAAAAGCGATTGAAGCAGGATGCGCCTATGCGGTGGTGGACGAAGAACCGGAGAGGGAAAATGATCGGATTATTTTGGTGAGAGATGTATTGCATTCTCTTCAAAAATTAGCCAATTGGCACCGGAAGAAGCTGAAAATACCCATTATCGGTATCACGGGAACCAATGGTAAAACCACCACCAAGGAATTGATAGCCGTCGCTTTGTCGAAAGAATTCAAAGTGGCCTATACCCAGGGAAACCTGAATAATCATATTGGTGTTCCCCTTACATTGTTGTCGATGAACAGATCGCATGAGATAGGTGTAGTGGAGATGGGAGCCAGCCGTCTGGGAGATATCAGCGAACTGTGCGAGATAGCAGAGCCCAATTATGGCATTGTCACAAATGTGGGCAGGGCACATATGGAAGGGTTTGGCAGCTTCGCAAATCTGGTCGACACCAAATGTGAACTGTATGATTTTATCCGTGAACACGAAGGAAAAGTATTTGTGAATAGAGATAACCCAATATTGTATGAGCGGTCGGAAGGTATGGACCGTATACTCTATGGCAAGAATGACCCGTCGTTTTTTGCTTCGGGCACGATTGCCGATGCTACTCCTTTCCTTGAGTTCGACTGGAGTTTTTTCGATAGTTCCTATCGTGTCAAAACCCGATTGGTAGGAGAGTTCAACTTTGATAATGCGATTGCGGCAGTGGCGGTCTCCAAGTTTTTTGGGATCAATGCCGAACGAATCAGTACTGCATTGGAAGAATATGAACCCACAAACCATCGCTCCCAATTCAAGCGTACCGAGAAAAACGACCTGATCATCGATGCCTATAATGCAAATCCTACCAGTATGAAAGCATCACTGGAGTTCTTCTCATCCGTTCCTACTTCATTGCCGAAAATGGTGATTCTTGGAGAAATGAAGGAATTGGGTGGGAGCAGCGATGAAGAACATAAAAAGATGGTACAGTTTCTGAAGAGGCAACCTTACGACAAGATCTATCTGGTGGGTCCTGCCTTTAGTAGGTGGATCAATGAAAACGACAAATTCCGGTTATTCGATGATGTGGACCAATTGATAGAGTCGCTGAAAAAAGAGCCTCTATCCAATCAATATATCCTGCTAAAAGGTTCCCATTCCATACATTTGGAAAAAGCAGTCGATAACCTATAGGGCTATTGCTGGAATTTTACGTTCAGCATCACCATTTCCGACACTGTACCGATACGATATTGTGGTCCTACCAGGCCAATCCCTGAAGTGACGTAGAAATGTGTATTCCCCTTTTTCAGGTAGCCATACGCCACCTCGAAAATCATTTCTGTGGCTATGTTTCCCGGAAAGGCCTGACCATGATGGGTATGTCCGTAAAGTGCGATATCCACTCCCGCGTCAGCTTCCTCATCTAGATTGTCAGGTGTATGGTTCAACACAATTACCGGCTTC
>JBAYRG010000131.1:0-8209 GCA_041676805.1 Proteiniphilum sp. | reverse complement strand
TGAAACCGTCCCACTGCGAAACAGTGGCATATCCAGGAGTTATTTATGTAAAAAGGGTGAAGCAAAATGGAGAGGGAGCTCTTTCAGGAAAGGTTATAAAAGACAAAAGCGGACCTGTTTGTCCGCTTTCACTATATCAGAGTATCCTATATACAATTTTAAAACTGGTAATCAATTGCAGCTCTCCCGATCCTCACTTTCGCAATCAACTCCCCCACTTTCAGATGTTCAGGGTGTGCTGCATACACCTTCAAATCTTCCAGCGAATCAAATTCGCTATCGAGCACAATATCATAATTTTCGGAAGAAGCCAAGGGATGATTCGAAAGGACCTCTATCTTTCTGATTACGGGGATCACCGCTTTTAACGCTTCCAGTTTTTCTTTTACAAGGAGAATATTTTCGGCTTTAGCATTCCCTTCAGCCTCTTCAGCCATCTTAAAGAACACCAAATGCTTTATCATTTCAGCTCAGACTATTTACATGAGAAGCCAATTTCGACTTCAGGTTATTGGCTTTGTTCTGATGTATCACATTCTTCTTGGCTAACTTGTCGAGCATAGAGCAAACTTCGGGGTACATCTTCTGAGCCTCTTCTTTGGAAGTAATCGCACGTAATTCCCGCACCTTATTTCTTGTAGTGCGTGAGACGTATCTGTTTGCTAGACGACGAACTTTGGTTTGTCTGATTCTCTTTACAGATGATTTATGATTTGCCATTTCTATTGACGCGTATGTTTAATTTTTAAATATTGTAGCCCATAGGGGAATCGAACCCCTCTTTCAAGAATGAAAATCTTGCGTCCTAACCGATAGACGAATGGGCCCTTTCGGGCGTAAACCCTATTGTTAAAGATCTTGCTATCTCAATTGCGGGTGCAAATATAGAATGTTTTTCCGAAAGCGCAAAACTTTTCATTTAATTTTCTTCATTTTCTTTTTATCATACACTTACAATTTATCCAAAGGGCTGAAAAAGAGAAAAAAACTAATTTTATACTATATTGAATTGGTTCTTTCAAATATTTTCTCTAATTTTGCAGCCCGTAAAAAGGTCGGTAGAGATAATAAAAAATAAAAAATAAGATAATCGTATGAAAAGAACATTTCAACCCTCTAACAGAAAGAGAAAAAACAAACACGGGTTCCGCTCCAGAATGGCTTCCAAAAACGGAAGGAAAGTGCTTGCTGCCCGTCGTTCAAAAGGCAGGACCAGACTCACCGTGTCAGACGAATATTAGAGATAAGATCTTTTGAGAAAACAGGAATAGGGGTGACTTATTCCTGTTTTTTATTAGATTTTCAGTATGCATCTCGCCACGTATTTTATATTCTCTTTTTCCATACCGTGACTCCCGCTCTCATTATTTTTTGTATTTTTGTACCGCATATATGTTTATACACTTATAGACGTAATTGTTATGAGTAAAAAACAGACAAAAAAAACTATTCTCAGCAACAATATTGTAAAAAATTTGCTGATGATCATAGCATGCGGCGTACTGCTGGTTATTCTGGCGTTGCTGCTCCTGAACGTTTATACAAGACACGGACAAAATGTAGTTGTGCCCGCGTTGGAGAACCTTCAGATAAATGAAGCCAATACTATTCTTAGGGCCAAAGGTCTCCATGCCGAGATTGTAGACTCGATTTACCAGCACAATGCTTTGCCTGGAGCCATATTAGACCAGAGGCCTAAAGCCGGCAATAAGGTAAAAGAAGGACGCGCCATATATCTGACGATCTATGCAAAGAATCCTCAGATGGTGGCCGTACCCGAATTGACCGACTATTCTACCCGTCAAGCGTCGGCATTGCTTAGCTCAATAGGATTCACCCAGCTCACTATCCAGGAAGTACCGGCAGAATATTCAGGCTTGGTGGTAGCTGTGGAATATAGAGGCATAAAACTTGCACCTGAAGAAAAGATACCTGCCGGTTCGCCGCTCACACTCATTGTCACCAGTAATACATTAGATGAACATATCGTGCCACCGGGAGGCGTAATAAGCGATAACGATATTCAATCGGAAGGTGATGGAGCTATAGACGATTCATTTTTCTAATTAATTGCTTGTGGCGCAACAGAATTTAGAAGATATTGACTTTTTGGCTGATGACGACGGGATCGTAGAAGGATCTCCGGACGAAAATCAAAGATTCGAACATTATCGGTTTGTAGCAGACAAAGGACAGAGTATGCTACGAATCGATAAGTTTTTGTCCGTCAGAATAGAGGGTATCTCCAGAAACCGTATCCAACAGGCAGCTGAAGCCGATTGTATCTTGGTGAACGGCCTATCGGTAAAATCGAATTACAAAGTGAAGCCATTCGATGTGATCTCAATCGTGATGGATCGTCCGAGGCGTGAACTGGAGATCATTCCTGAAGACATTTTTCTTAATATTGTTTACGAAGATGATACTTTGATGGTGATCAACAAACCTGCCGGAATGGTAGTACATCCTGGTCACGGAAACTATACCGGCACACTGGTCAATGCGGTAGCATACCATCTGCACCGGAATACTATCAGCGACATGAACGATCCGAGATTGGGATTGGTGCACAGGATCGATAAAGAGACATCGGGTCTGTTATTGATCGCTAAAACACCGGAAGCCAAGACAAACCTCTCCGGTCAATTCTTCCGTAAGGAGACAAAGCGGATGTATGCCGCTTTGGTATGGGGAAATTTGGCAGAAGAGCAGGGAACGATAGAGGGCAATATCGGGCGCGACCCGAATGACCGTATGCGTATGCGGGTCTTTTCCGACGGAGAGCATGGTAAGCCTGCCGTCACCCACTATAACGTATTGGAGCGGTTTGGCTATGTAACATTAGTACAATGCCGGCTGGAGACAGGACGTACGCACCAGATTCGTGTCCATATGAAACATATAGGACATCCGTTGTTCAATGATGAACGCTATGGAGGCAACGAAATCCTTCGTGGCACTCATTTCGCAAAATATAAACAATTTGTTTTCAATTGCTTTGCTCTCTGTCCCCGTCAATGCCTGCATGCACAAACATTGGGCTTTATACATCCTTCCACAGGAGAAGAGTGCTATTTTGAAAGTGATATCCCGGAAGATATGCAGTCGGTCATCGATAAATGGAGAGCGTATTCTAAAATGGAAAGGTGATTTCAATGTGCCAATGTGAATAATGTGCCAATGTGCCAATATGCCAATGTGCCAATATGCCAATGTGCCAATATGCCAATGTGCCAATATGCCAATATGCCAATGTGCCAATATGCCAATGTGCCAATGTGCCAATGTGAATAATGTGCCAATGTGAATAATGAAATAATTGGTAATTGGTAATTGATAATTGATAATTGATTTAACGGTTTAACGATGAAAAAAAATATAGCCATAATATGGGGCGGTTACTCTTCGGAGATAGTGATTTCCGAAAAGAGTGCCGTCGGTATTCACTCTTTTATCGACAAGGAGAAATACAATGTTTACAAGGTTAGGATAGATCGCACATCATGGGAAGTGGAAGATCAAAGCCGTTTTTACACACTTGACAAGAACAACTTTAGTTTTACCAACAGCAATGGAAGTCAAATTATTTTCGATTTTGCCTATATCACTATTCATGGCACCCCGGGTGAGGATGGAACACTTCAAGGTTATTTCGACATGCTGGGTATCCCCTACTCTAACTGCGGTGTATTGGCCTCAGCGTTGACATTCAACAAATTTACATGTAACCGGTTCCTGAAAAATTTCGGGATAGAGGTAGCCGATTCAATATTATTACGGAAAGATGACTTCTCCCCCTCGGATGAGATCATCTCGGAGTTGGGATTACCACTCTTCGTAAAACCCAATTTGGGTGGTTCCAGTTTTGCCACCACCAAGGTAAAAGAGAGTTCCCAACTTGGGAATGCCATCGAGGAGGCTTTCCGGGAAGCGCCAGAAGTGATTATCGAGAGTTTCCTGCAAGGGACAGAAGTGACCTGCGGCTGCTTCAAAACCGACAAGGGAATGGTAGTGCTTCCTCTGACGGAAGTGATCACCACCAATGAGTTTTTCGACTTCAATGCCAAGTACAACGGACAGGTAGAAGAGATTACCCCTGCCCGACTTTCGGAAGAGATCACCATCGTCATTCAACAGGAGACCGAAAAGATATATCGTCTGATTGGTGCAAAAGGAATTATCCGGGTCGATTATATCCTGATTGGCGACAAGCCTGTTCTACTGGAAGTGAACACCACGCCGGGAATGACTACCACCAGTTTTATTCCTCAACAGGCACACATTGCTGGACTCTCAATGACAAATATTATTACTGAAATTATAGAAACAGAACTGCATCAAATCAAATAAAAAAACAGATATCTTTTTAATTCGTAACAATGATATAATAAAAACAATGAAACAATTTAACGATATCAGCCCGATTCCCGACAGTGAAGTTCCGGCGACTATTGCAAGACTCGTCTCCAACAATTACTTCAGACGTGCAACCGAAGGCTTCGTGGCGCCACTTACCTGGGAAGAATTGACGGGCTTAATGAGTAAATGCAAGACCAAAGAGGAATTCCAGCACAACGTTATCTATCCGGTAATGAAACAACTAATTAATAAGAGCACCTCGGATTTAAGTGGCGGGGGTTGGGAAAAAATTCCTGAAGGGAAAGGATACCTTTTTATCTCTAACCATCGCGACATTATCCTGGATGTTGCTTTTCTGAATATACTTTTGATTGATCAAAACAAAACCACCACCGAGATAGCTATAGGTGACAACCTGCTTATCTACCCATGGATTGAAGAGGTAGTACGGCTTAATAAAAGTTTTATCGTGAAAAGAGGAGTTTCTGTCCGTCAGATGTTGGATGTCTCTAAACACCTCTCTGATTATATTCACGATACTGTAAACCGCAGAGGGGAGTCAGCATGGATCGCACAACGCGAGGGTAGGGCAAAAGACTCAAATGACAAGACCCAGGCGAGTTTACTGAAAATGTTTACTCTACATGACAGTAGTGATCCTGTACAATCATTAATCGATTTACACATTGTACCTCTTTCCATATCTTATGAAATCGACCCATGTGACTTCCTGAAAGCCAAAGAGTTTCAACTCAAACGCGATAATCCAAGTTACAGAAAGACAAAATCCGATGATATAGAGAATATAATCACCAGCATTTGGGGATTCAAAGGTCGCGTTTCATTCCGTTTCGGCAACTGTATAGACGATGCCATCCAGGCTATCCCCCCCACCCTTGGCAGAAACGAGTTCTTAAAAGAGGCAGCTTCACTTATCGACCGGGAAATTTATCTCAATTATACTTTCTTCCCGTTCAATTGGGTAGCATACGATCTGATGACCGGTAGCGATCGGTTCGCATCACACTATACCCAAGAAGATCTGTCTCAATTCAATGCCTATCTGCAAAAGCAGATTGAGAAAATCAATATTCCCAATAGGGATGACGATTTCCTACGTGAGAAAATGATCGAGATGTACGGTAACACAATAAAAAATCATCTGGAAGCGAAATATTGACAAAATGAAAGGTTATAGGGTCACCTTTTTGGCATTTATGTCGGTTTTCCTCTTTTTCTCCTGTGAAAAAGAGCCGGGAAGGATGGAAAATTACCTGGTAGAGTTTGCTACAGTGGTAAAAGAAAACTCAAAATACCATTTCAGGCTCGACAACGGCAGACTGCTTATTCCAGAAGAGCCAAAACACTACTCCGGCGAAGAGGGACAGCGTGTCATTCTCAATTACATCCCACTCGAAGGAGATACCATCAAAATCAATTCCGTCTCCAATATATTTACCGGTACTATTCAACAAAATGGTTTTCCACAAAACTATTCAGATGATCCGGTAAAAATAAAAAGTGTATGGGTAAGTGGAGAGTGGTTGAACCTGATCATGGAGATTGAATACTTTAATGTGGCACACAAAATCGCACTACTCCGTGATCATTCATCCACATCAACAGATCTCTACTTCAGCCATTCCTCAAACAATGATCCTCCGGGATATCCCAAAATAATGTATGCCTCTTTTCTTCTCTCTGATTTACGAGGAGAGAGGGAGAACCCTCCCATTCCCTTCCGGCTTTTTATCAACAGCTACTCCGGAATACGCCTCTTCGAACTGGAATTACAATAGCACGCATGCTAATTATTTAACCACCAAGACACCTGATCACTATAACGGTGGTATCGGTGTTTCATCTATTACAAAATCTATCGGGAGAAGACATTTCACATGTACATTCACACCATTATTCTCACCCGGTATCCACTTTGGCATAAGACCCAGTACGCGGACAGCTTCATCATTGAGCGCCTTATTTGTTCCTTCCACGACTTCTATATTCGAAATAGAACCATCACTGGCTACAATAAACGAACAGAGGATTCGTCCCTGAATACCTTCCTGTCTGGCCTCACGCGGATAACGGATATTATGCGCGATAAAAGCGGACAAACCCGACTCTCCATAGCTATATTGTGGCATTTTATCCACAATGGTGTAGATCGTATTATTTTCAATTATCTCTTGATTTGTTTTGGAATAATTACGAACAGGCTGAACAGGGCTACCCGATGCCGCTACATTTTGGTTCAATTTGAAATACATGGGTACATAGGTTTCCGAGCGTACGATTTCGCCCTTGTGCCTGGCGGGACGCCAAGCCGGCATCGCCTGCAATATACGCAATGCTTCCTCATTCAGCAATGGGTCGGCACGATGAATAATATTAAAGTTAGAAAGGCTGCCATCCTTCTCTACTACAAACGTATAGACCACCAATCCTTGTGCATTGCGTTCTCTCGCATCCTCCGGATATTTCAATGAGGCTGCAATAAAACGGTGCATTTCCGGAGCTCCTCCCGGATATATAGCCATTATATCGGGTTCTTCAAAAATCCTGTCACTTTTAGAAACTGGCGTATCTTGCGCCATAACAACTGATTGTTTCGCGACAAAACTCCCGATAAAGATGGATGCGACGAAAACAAAGAGAAATTTGGATCTATTCATCTGATTAATATGCGCTGAAATATGTTACTTTTTGATTCAGAAGCAAAGGTACAAAAACCATCAGTTTGCACAAAAGAAATATCCGGTTTCCATTCTCAAATGTTATCCACTGGTATAACTTTCACATTTATCTATTCCTTTAGTTCATTGATTAAGTAATTAATATCGTTCAGGCTGTTCTCAGTTTTCAGAGAGTACAAATTGTCACAGATTTCGACTACTCTGGCCAATTTAGAATCTTTTTGAGGAGACCATGTTTCTCCCACTTTCACTTCTCCTTTTTCATCAGTCAAAGCAAAATAATAGGTTGTTCCATCGGTTCCTTCTTCAATTACCTCATACTTTTCGCCATCAGCTCCTTCCTTGAATTTGCGTTCTTTCTCTTTAGTTTGATTTGCCAATAACCTAAATAACTCACCGATTTTTTGGTAGAGCTCCTCATCAATTTCCATTTTACACATAATTACTTTCACTGCCTTTCTACTTCTGGTATACCAATAATTTTCTGAAAGTGTGTTCGAGAGGATAAAATATTTACCATCAATTTTTTCCACGGAAAAAGCATATTCACTCTCAAAAGATGGCATCGAAGTGTACCATGCATACGGATTCTGAGAAAATCCGGTATGAAGCAATGGAAACACCTTGCCGTAATACTCTTTTAATTGACCCTCATAAGAATTAAAATCTCTTGCAGGGATTAAATGGACACTCTGTCCAACACTTAACAATGCTGTTAAGAGAAAGATGAACATCAATGATACTTTCTTCATCACCTTCTTTTCTAATAAATGATTGAGTTGTTTCCCGTAAACATATTCCTCCGGAGAATAGCGGCTATTCTAATCTGTGCTCATACCCTAAAACGAATGCCATCCACCACCGTTATAGGCTTCAAATCCCTGCTTTTTTAGCAAGTTCACGGCCTGGGCGCTGCGAGCGCCACTGAGACAAATAACCACAATAGGCTTGCCCCTGTCAAGTCGGCTCATTTCAGTCGGCAAGAGGAATAGCGGAATATTTACCGACCCTTTGGCATGCCCCGATTTATACTCATCTACTTCTCGCACGTCTAATAACAGTGCGCCGTCTTGAATCTTCTCCTTTAATTCGGCCTTCGCCGGTGATTTGAATATATTTCCCAAAAATCCCATATACTATTGTAATTTCTA
>JBAYRG010000130.1:0-8219 GCA_041676805.1 Proteiniphilum sp. | reverse complement strand
GTCAATGAACTGCCAAAAACAATTAGCGGAAAAATCCGACGCGTGGAAATCCGGGAGAGAAATTAATGTGCCAATATGCCAATATGCCAATATGCCAATGTGCCAATGTGCCAATGTGCCAATGTGCCAATGTGCCAATATGCCAATGTGACAATGAGTCCATGTGCCAATGAGAATAATGTGATAATGTAATAACTATATAATTCAACGATTTAACAATTTAGCGATTCAACAAGATGAAAAAAGCATATCTATTCCCTGGCCAGGGAGCCCAATTTGTGGGTATGGGCAAAGAGTTGTATGAAACATCACCTTTGGCAAAAGAGCTATTCGAAAAAGCAAATGAGATATTGGGCTTCCGGATTACCGACCTGATGTTTGCCGGAACTGACGAGGACCTGAAACAGACAAAGGTTACACAACCGGCTATTTTCCTTCATTCAGTAATCCTTGCAAAAACGTTGGGAGAAGAATTCAAACCAGACATGACCGCCGGCCACTCCCTGGGAGAATTCTCCGCATTGGTGACCGCAGGAGCCTTGTCGTTTGAGGACGGGTTACAACTGGTACATGCCCGTGCGTTGGCGATGCAAAAGGCATGTGAAGCCAATCCCTCTACCATGGCAGCGATCCTCGCCCTTCCTGACGAAAAGGTGGAAGAGATCTGCGCATCCATCGATGATGTGGTGGTTCCTGCCAATTATAACTGTCCGGGGCAGATTGTGATCTCCGGCACCAATAGCGGAATAGAAAAAGCATGTGAACTGATGAAAGAAGCCGGTGCCAAGCGCGCCTTACCATTGAAAGTAGGCGGCGCCTTCCACTCACCGTTGATGGAGCCCGCCCGTGTAGAGCTGTCGGAAGCCATCGAGTCGACTCCTTTTGCGACTCCGGTCTGCCCCGTATACCAGAATGTATCCACCATCGGTGAAACCAATCCCGACACCATCAAGCAGAATCTGATCGCACAACTCACCTCACCGGTAAAATGGACACAATCGGTACAACAGATGATTGCCGATGGTGCCACAGAATTTGTGGAACTCGGCCCGGGAAGTGTATTGCAAGGACTTGTTTCAAAAATAGACAACGAAGTGTCCGTTTCAGGGAAACAATAACCGCTTCCCGGATTCCAACAAATATGAAAAAGAGGCTGTCTCAAAACGAGGCAGCTTTTTTGTTATCAAACTTCATAAGGTTGGACTCTCCGTTTACCCGCTAAATAACTTATCTTTTTATCATATATTTTTTATAAAAAACAGATCAATTTATTGTCTATAATAAATTTGTCTCTATCTTTGATGTTTACAAAATAGAGTGTCAATTTCATGCGAAATCGAATATGAAAACAATACGAAATCGAATATGAAAATAACAAAGCACTAATTATCAATTTATTATGAATAAATATAAAGTTCGTTTGATTGATGAGAAAATAGAGAGAAAACTAAAATCTGCAGGTGGTATTTTATTAAAAGGGGCGCGCTATTGCGGTAAAACTACTACGGCTGGATTTCACGCAGCCAGTGTTGTACGCCTCGATGCATCAGATCAAATCCGGGAACAAGCAGTCCTAATGCCCCAAATTGTATTGCAAGGTGAAATACCTCGATTGATTGATGAGTGGCAACTTGTCCCGAGTATTTGGAATGCGGCAAGATACGAAATAGACAGACGAGCCGCAAAGGGGCAGTTTATCTTTACGGGGTCGGCAAGTCCAAGCGATGACATCTCATCACATACAGGAGCGGGGCGTTTTTCTCGCTTAACTCTGAGAACCATGTCTCTTGCGGAGAGTGGTGATTCCACGAAAGGCGTTAACTTTCGCGATTGCTTAAAAAAAGATACTGAAATCGGTTATATGGGCGGTGCTTCAATTGAAGATTATAGCCATTTACTTGTGCGGGGCGGAATGCCTGCACTTGTTGATGAAACGGCTGAAATCGCTAATGAGGCAATGATTGATTATGTAGAGAATATCTCTTATATAGATATGCAACAACTCGAATCACCCCCTACTCCCGAACGGATTGCGGCGCTTATTCGTTCTCTTTCACGCAACATTTCCACCGAAGCTTCTCTCGAAAAACTGGCTGCTGAGACCGGACTTATAAATTCGTCACCAATAGCAGCAAGCACAGTCAGAAAATATCTCGATCAACTGTCCCAAATTTTCATTTTAGAAGAGTTGCCATCGTGGAAAACAGATATCCGTTCTGCCGTGCAGCAAAGGGTGAAACCCAAGTGGCATTTTGTAGATCCATCCATTCCTTGTGCAGCATTACGTTTACGTCCTCAATCATTGCTGAACGACGTTGAAGCTTTCGGGCTGTTTTTCGAGTCACTGGCAATCCGTGATTTACGAATTTATGCAGATGCTATTGACGCTAAGGTGTATCATTACCGTGACTCGTCTGGATTAGAAATAGATGCGGTGGTAGAACTTCCCGATGAAACTTTTGCAGCATTTGAAATCAAACTTGGTTCAACATCTTCGATTGAAGAGGCAGCAATAAACCTGCAAAAATTATTGACAAGACTTACCCCCCGAAAAGCCAATCAATGTGCATCACTTAACATCCTTATCGCTGGCTCATCTTCCTATACACGCAAAGACAATATCAACGTAATCGCATTAGGCCATTTGTTCATATAAATTATCCATTAAGGTTTCTTATCTAATTTTTTTTGTTAAAATCCCAATTTGAAAATACATTTGTACTGTAACACCATTACTAAATCAGAAGGTTATGCAAAAATTAATATTCATATTTACACTCATTGCGGTGGCTGTTGTTTCAGTACACGCACAGGATGAGTTTTTCAGTGCTCCCGATTATTCCCAAATCAGAAGGAATGTAAAGGAGCCCGCCTCATCCTATTATTATCCCAAATTGATGGAAAAATATATGGCCGGCGACGAGAAGATGACATTCGAAGAAGGACGTCATCTCTATTTCGGTTTTATCTATCAACCACAGTATATGCCGGTAGACACCTCCTCCTATAACTTCCAACTGGCACAGGTATTATCAAAGAAATCATTCTCTCCGAGTGATTATGCCAGTATACTTGAATATTCTAATGCACTATTACTCGAAGATCCATTCAATCTACGTGCGCTGAATGCCAAACTGCTGGTATACGCACAGCAGGACAATACCGAAGAGTATAAAAAGGTAGCACAGCAAAGACATGTCGTACAAAATGCTATTGCAGGTACCGGCGACGGAATGTCGGATAAAACACCGTTCTACGTGATCAAGGTGGCTCATGAATACGATATCCTTCCTTTCCTGGGTTACAATTTTGGGGGTAGCGATAAAATCCTCTCAAGTAAAAAGATAAATTATTTAACTCTCGGAGATAACCGATTCGGCGTGGAGAGGGTATATTTCAATATTGCTCCCGTTATCGACCACGTAAGTTCACGCGGCGGAGGAAAGATGTAGATTTTACGGTGGAGAGAAAAATGGAAAGTGGTTGTCAAAACCACTTTCTTTTTTTAAAGTACCAAAGCATAGTGATGGCGATCAAGAGCATTACTCCCCAGACAATGAAATAACCATATCGCCAATGTAGTTCGGGCATATTCTCGAAATTCATTCCGTATATACCCACAATAAATGTAATCGGGATAAATATTACCGAGAAGATGGTAAGTAACGCCATAATATCATTGAGTTTCGTGCTCATTGACGAGTGATAGATATTCAATTCATCATACAATAACTCGCGGTAATATTCCAGGAGTTCTACCGCTTGGTTTATATTATCCTGCAGTTCTTTATAATGTTTTTCGTTTTGGGGTTTGATAAAATCACTCTCTGATTTCACAAGGCTAAAAATCACTTCCCGTGCAGGTTTTATGTAACGTCCCAGATTGCTAAGTTCACGCTTGAGCAGATTAATGATCTTAAGTGTTTCCCTGCCCGGCTCCATGACCATCTTATTTTCGAGGTTTTCGATCTTCTCTCCGAGTCTTCCCAAGATAAAGATATAATTATCGATTACGACGTCCAACAGGGCAAAACCAAGATAATCGGCACCTAATGTACTGAATCTCTTCGAATGTTTCCTGATCCTGTCCCTAACCGGATTGAACAGGTGGCTCTTCTCCTCCTGAAAAGAGAGAAGAAAATTATCCATCATGATAAGGCTCAGATTGTCCACTGTCACCAAATTTGTCTTTTCATCGAATTGCATCATCTTTAGTGAAACAAAAAAACCATTATCAAACTCCTCCATCTGAGGACGGGTACCCGGCTCCATCACATCCGACAAGATATTGGCAGGTATCTGCAGAGTATCTACCAACTCCTGCATCAGTTGCTCATTATGTAGTCCATCAATATTCAACCAAATGAGTGCCTCGCTGTTTTTATAAGGTAGGAGTTCTTCTACCGACCGGATTGTCGACTCGTTCACTTTCTCAAAATCGATCTCAAAAAGTGTCATCCGGATCTCTCCGGAACGATGCCGGCCCCGAAACTTCAGTTCGTACGGCGAGAGTCCTATATCTTCTTTACGTTTAATCATAACGAAACTTTTCCAAATGAACAGGATGAAGGAGTAAATTGCGTCGTTCCTCTACTGCAAATATATAGTATTTATTTAAAAAACAACAAAATTTCCGGTAAACTTAAGTTCAAGACAGCGTGAGACATAGTTTCAGTCGTAACAGGCTGAAACCGTTTTTTGTTTGTGCACATTAAAAAATTCAATCCATTCAGTGATGATTGAATTTGAAGATAAGATAATCGGCATGGGAAGAATAATGGATCCTCTCCTCATTGTTTCCAAACGAGGGAAAAACGAAAATTGCAACGATGTAAATTCTAAATATGTAAAAATCAACAAATAGTATTGTATTAAATAGTATTGTATTAAATAGTATTGTATTAAATAGTATTGTATTAAATAGTATTGTATTTAATACTATTTAATGATTTTTCTTGCTTGTTGGTATTAAATCCACTACTTTTGTAAAGTGGTAACCACACGACATTATGAAGTACTCAGAAATTGAAAGAAAGCTGAAGAAATCCGGTTGCTATTGGGTTTATGATGGGAAAAGGCATCCGATATGGTATAGCCCTATTACAGGAAAGGAATTTTCACTCAGTTATCATAAATCTGAAGAAGCCAAGTTTGGTACACTGAAATCAATTAGTAAAGACGCCGGGGTTAAACTTTAATCCCAAAGTAAAACGGAGGACAAGAATATGAAAATAGATGTAATTGTTGAAACAGGTGCGGATAAACGTTTTGAGGCTGTTATAGATCCCGACAAAGAATATGGGTTGTCATTCGGACTCCTGGGTGAAGGAGATTCTGTTCAAGAGTGTATTGACGACTTCTATGAATCGGTAAATGAAATGAAAGAATTATACAACAAGAACGAAAAGGAGTTTCCGGATAATCTCAAGTTTACATTTAAGTATGATACCGCCTCCTTCTTAGCGCATTATTCAGATATGCTTTCACTGTCAGGATTGGAAAAAATAACAGGTATCAATCAGCGACAATTAAGTCATTATTTGAACGGTGTAAAAAAACCTCGTCCTGAAACAATCCAAAAAATCGAATCGGCTATTCATCGATTTGCCAATGAATTAAGTCAAGTGAATTTTGTTTGAACCCTATTCTCTTTTTCTATTTCACAGTGGGAAGCACATTAGAGATTTGAGAAATTTATTATCGAATGTGATCCATTTTTCCGATTCTTGAATTGTAATGGCATATCATCGGTTTTGCGTACCACGTCAACGGTCGAACCGAGTGATTCTTCCAGTCGATATTTTATACCTATGAGGAGTAACAAAACAACAACAAAAAATCCGCTCTCGATCCTGTTTTCTACAACAATTTCGGAAAGCGGATTTATAAATATAAAAAAGCGTAGGTTTACTTAGTCATTCATTAGCACGTGCATGATCTGACATGCCGATTCGGTGATGGAGCTTCCGGGACCGAAGATGGCGGCCACACCTGCCTTATAGAGGAAGTCGTAATCCTGAGCGGGGATCACACCACCGGCAATCACCACGATATCGGGACGGCCTAACCGTTTCAGCTCTTCGATCACCTGCGGCACAAGGGTCTTGTGGCCGGCAGCAAGGGAAGAAACTCCCAATACGTGCACGTCGTTCTCAATGGCCTGACGGGCTGCTTCTGCGGGGGTCTGGAACAGTGGCCCCATATCCACGTCGAAACCACAGTCGGCATAACCGGTAGCCACCACTTTGGCACCACGGTCGTGGCCATCCTGTCCCATCTTGGCGACCATGATCCTGGGTCTGCGCCCCTCTTTCTGAGCAAACTGGTCTGTGAGGTTACGCGCTTTCTCGAGCGTAGGCGCCTCTTTCGATTCTGATGAATACACTCCTGAAATTGTTCTGATTACTGCATTATAACGTCCCACTATTTTCTCACATGCATCGGAGATCTCTCCCAATGTAGCACGCGCACGTGCCGCCTCTATGGATAACTCAAGCAGGTTGCCCTCTTTGGTCTCCACACAGCGGGTGATGGCTTCGAGTGCTTTCTGTACCGCTTGGTTGTCACGGCCGGCTTTCAGTTGATCGAGGCGTTCCACCTGTTGTTTGCGTACCTCGGTATTGTCAATATCGAGAATATCGATGGGATCTTCCTGCTCGAGCCTGTAACGATTCACACCGATAATGGCCTGCACGCCCGAGTCGATACGGGCCTGGGTACGGGCTGCCGCCTCTTCGATACGCATTTTGGGGATACCGGTCTCGATGGCTTTGGCCATTCCCCCCAGTTCCTCAACCTCCTGGATAAGCGTCCATGCTTTATCCACCAGCTCCTGGGTAAGTGATTCCACATAGTAGGAACCTGCCCATGGGTCGACCTGGCGGGTGATTTGGGTCTCTTCCTGGATATATATCTGGGTATTACGGGCGATACGAGCCGAGAAATCGGTCGGCAACGCGATGGCCTCGTCGAGCGCGTTGGTATGGAGCGACTGGGTATGTCCCAGTGCAGCCGCCATCGCCTCTACACAGGTACGCCCCACATTGTTGAACGGATCCTGTTCGGTGAGCGACCATCCCGATGTCTGGGAGTGGGTACGCAATGCCATCGACTTGGGATTTTTTGCTCCAAAGCTCTTCACGATCCGGGCCCAGAGCAGGCGCGCGGCACGCATCTTGGCTATCTCCATGAAGTGGTTCATTCCGATCGCCCAGAAGAAGGAGAGACGCGGAGCAAAGGCATCCACACTGATACCGGCATTGATACCGGCTCTCAGGTACTCTATCCCGTCCGCCAAGGTATAAGCCAACTCGATATCGGCCGTAGCGCCCGCTTCCTGCATGTGATAGCCGGAAATGGAGATAGAGATGAACTTGGGCATCTTCTGCGAGGTGAACTCGAAGATATCGGCAATGATTTTCATCGAGAATTCGGGTGGGTAGATATAGGTGTTACGCACCATGAACTCTTTCAGGATATCGTTCTGGATGGTACCGGCCATCTCGTCCAATTGTGCTCCCTGTTCCTGTGCCGCTACGATATAGAATGCAAGGATGGGCAGTACGGCACCGTTCATGGTCATCGATACCGACATCTTGTTAAGTGGAATACCATCGAACAGTATCTTCATATCTTCTACCGAGCAGATGGAAACGCCCGCTTTTCCCACGTCGCCCACTACCCTCTCGTTGTTGGCGTCATAACCACGGTGGGTAGGCAGGTCGAACGCCACGGAAAGCCCTTTCTGTCCCGAAGCAAGGTTGCGACGGTAGAAAGCATTGGATTCCTCTGCCGTGGAGAATCCGGCATACTGGCGGATCGTCCAGGGACGCATCACATACATCGTGGAGTAAGGACCACGCAGATAGGGTGCCACACCGGCAGCGTAGTTGAGATGCTCCATACCCTCAAGGTCTTCTTTGGTGTAGACCGGTTTTACCGGAATCTGTTCCGGCGTAAGCCAATCGGCTTTGATCTCGTTTTTTTCAGCCCATTCCGCCACATCGGTCGGAGTAAAACCGGCTGAATAAATATCGATATCTTTAAAATTTGGTTGCATATTATTTAGACTTTTAGAACCAAAAAACCAAGACTTTTAGACTTTTAGAGCCAAGCATTCCAGAACGTTTTTCTCCATTCAAAAATTGCGATGAAACATTTTGTTTCTTAAGAGACTTTTAGAGCCAAGAGTATGGAAATTGATTCGTTTGTTTTGTTTT
>JBAYRG010000129.1:0-8227 GCA_041676805.1 Proteiniphilum sp. | reverse complement strand
AATTACAAATTACAAATTATTAATTACCAATTATCATTATCGTGTACAACATACTATCGGAGAAGCCATTATCGTGCAAAGCATATTAAACATCAGCACTGCTTGTCGGGATCATCACTACTCGTCCCGATTTGTCAGGATCAATTTACTCTTCCTCAATAGCTTTATACTTTTGGGATAGAAGCCGTAACAGGCCGGTAATTTGCGCGACAGCCGCCTGCGTTTCACCGGAAATCTCCCGTTGCTGCAGTTTCAGCAACAGATATCCATACAAGGCGGTAAAGCAGGTTTCTATCTCAGAAACATTCATGTTCTCCGACTTTGCCCTTAACGCCACGATATGAGGAAGTGTATTATAATAGACACCGATATATGCCGGTTCCTTTGGATCTTTCAATAACCGCAGGTGCAGATCGGTAAGGTCCATCATCAGGTTCTTGTTGATTTGCAGGTGTCCCTCTTCTTGCACACCCTCCGATTTCATCATCAGTATCAATCCCTCATACCAGTCACGGGCCTCTTTCTTCTCCTCTTCGGCATGATACACAGGATCAATCAGAGCCTGCCCTACCTTGTCGATATCCAGTCCATAGGAGCGCAAGATATCTTCCAGTTGCCACATATAGAGCAGATATTCCGCAATATTCTCTTGTTTCTTTTGTCGGGCTATCCACATAACGTAATTTTGTGCAAAAATACAAAAAATGCCTGTATGATGATACGTTTTGACACCCTTTCTCGTCAGATTAATAGAGTATGGATATTGTTGAATACAAAAAAATAGTCGTCGCACTGCGTCCCTCGCTACTCGCAGTTGCCCGTCGCATCACAGGAAACTCCCAGGATGCGGAGGATGTGGTGCAGGATGTATGCCTGAAGATCTGGCATTTCCGGGATCGGATCGATCAATATGAAAATATGGAAGCATACAGCACGACCATGGTAAAAAATCTGAGTATCGACAAGATCCGTAGCCGGAAACCATTCACCGATGAACAGGAACTGATCGGCAGGGAAGCGGGAGAGCAACTACCCGATTCACTGCTCGAAGAAAAAGAGGAGCGCGATGCCATTCGCCGGATCATTGAGATGCTGCCACCATTACAACAGCGGATTTTACAAATGAAAGATATAGAGGGATATGAAACCGGCGAGATCAGTGAAGCTATGGGTATCGCAGCCGAAGCGGTACGCAATAACCTCTCCCGGGCACGCAGGCGGATACGCGAATTATATCTGACCTATCATCAAAATCAACAAGCAAGAAAATGACAACAGATATTCAACACCTGATAGATAAATATTTCGACGGGGAGAGCTCTGCCGAAGAAGAAAAGGTATTGCGCCGCTACTTCACACAGGAGGATCTACCCGAAGAGCTGAAAGCATACGCATCCCTATTTCGTTTTCTCGACGACGAAGCAACAGCACTGGCTATATTGAATGAGATTCGAAGCGAGGAGAAGCGACCCGTTCGCCGCAGATTGCTTTCTTTGAGAAATCTACGCACCATCGCCGCAGTGGCGGCCACCCTGTTGATCGCCGTGCTGCTATTGACCCGCCCCGACCGGAAACCGGCTCTCACAGGGAGTTATGTGTGGGTAGATGGTAAACAGATCACCGATCCCGCCACAGTTCGGAAATACGCCGAAGCATCTTTCGGGAAGATACAACCAGAAAGTGACATCATAGAAGATCAGCTTCGATTTATTTTAGAATAAATAATCCCGACAAGCTTTCCGGCAATGGCTGTTAAAGATATATGAACATCAACACGAGACTATAATGAAAATTAAAAAAACTTTTTTTCGCCTCTCTATCCTTTTCCTGCTCTTGATAATCTCAGGAGTAACGGCACAAGCCCAGGAAAACCTAAGGATACATACTGTTTTCGAAAAATACGGCAAGCGGAAAGGCGCCACAATGGTAGTTCTTTCCGGTAAGGCGCTCCACAACTACCAACTCGATAAATACCAAAGTATCACCCTGAAATATGACCGGGCCATCTTGGATGAAATTCAAGAATGTCTCGAAACGGACAAAAAACGGGCATATCAGATAAAAGAGGTCATCAGTAACGGTATTATCTCCTCAGGATATTACCAACTGCCTGAAGAGAAAAATCAAACAAATCGGTATATCCTGTTCAAAATCGGAGATGATGCCACTGCCACCCTTATTTATATGGAAGGAGGAAAGGATTCCGAAGAGCTGATCAACCGGTTGTTTATTAGAAGTGATTAGATGGTTATTTAGTTCACAAACCCCAAATAGTCTTGGCTCTTGGTTCTAAAAGTCTTTGCTCTTTACTCTTTACTCTTTACTCTTTATTCTTTGCTCTTTGCTCTTTATTCTTTGCTCTTTACTCTAAAAAAATAAAACAATGAAGAAAACTACATTTATCATCACTTTTTTGTCGCTTGCCTTATATATGGCGGCTTCACCAACGTTTCCAACCGACACCACTTTTCATTATAACAACCGGAAAGTAGTTATTTCAGAAAACGACCATCGAATGAATATCTCGGTATATCACCAAAATGAACAGGGTGATACCATCGAAATCCGGAAGATTTATGAGGGTATCTATACAGACGGGAGAAGCATTGAACGGGTATATGAGAACAGTTTCGAGATATCGGTGCCCGATATTTTCAAACCTAAAAATAAGCGTCGCCCCAGCCGTTCGCACTGGGCTGGATTCGGTCTTGGATTCTCCAACCTGCCCCACGGCCTTGATTTCGACGGTGAACTGGCATCCATCGTCAACCTCAGTCGTTCATTACAATACAACCTGAACCCTATTGAGGCTTCATGGCGCATGGGAAACAGCAATTTCACCGGAATTATCGGCATGGGAATTCAGTTCAACGCCATCCACTGGCAGAACAACAAAGCCATGGAGGTAGAAGACTATAAATCGGTCGTCACCACCACCGAAGCCGATAATGAATACAGGGATTCCCGTATTCACTATACCTATCTCACTTTTCCTTTTCTTATAGAGACCAATTGGAATCTGGGGCGTAGCTCACACCTCTTTCTGAATGCAGGCGTGGTTGCCAAAGTTAAAACCGCCTCTTCGTCTGCAATATGGCAGAATAGTGAGAACGGAAAGAAAGAGAAAATAAGACTCCCCGGAGAATTGAATATTCGTCCCGTCACATTGGATCTACTGGCACAGGGAGGGATCAACGATTGGGGATTTTTCGCCTCCTATTCACCGTTTAGTCTTTTTAGAAACAACAAAGGTCCCGTTGCCAATCAGGCCACCATTGGTTTGCAACTTTACTTCTGAAATAGGCAGCAAATCACTATTACATAACTCTACTATTATAAGCAGGCCGGGATTATATCTCTATAAAAAGATATTTTCCCGGTTATTAATTTGTGAAAGTTATACTGCTTCAGTCAATATCCAATGGCCATGCAACCAATTTTGACCAATTCAGCATAGAATAGACCAAAAAGAGCTAATTTTGCAGAAACATTTATCGTGTATGATCAAGTTCCATATCATTGAATCGGGATATTTCCATGGCGATGGCGGTGTGATGTTTGGCACCGTACCCAAGAAATACTGGTCGGCAAAATACAAGGTCGACGAAAATAATATGTGTGTGATGGCACTTCGTTGCCTTTTTATCGAGACAGACAAAAGAAAAATCCTGGTGGATGCGGGAATAGGCGACAAGCATAACTCCCGGTTGAAATTCTTTCAACCTTCCGACCAGAAGGATATCGCCGGAGAGATTCTAAAAATCGGATATAGGCCGGAAGAGGTGACCGACGTGATCATCACTCATCTCCATTTCGACCATTGTGGTGGCTGTACAATATTCAACAGCGATAAAAAAGCAGTGCCCACCTACCCCAATGCCACTTATCATTTGAGTCTTGCCCAATGGAAGAATTACCGCAATCCTTCTCTTTTCGAAAAAGGATCCTTTTTTGCCGACAACATCGAACCGGTATATGACGCTGGACAGCTACAATTCGTGTTGGAAGATATGCAACTCGATGAACATATCCGGTTGGAGCTCTATGACGGACATACGCCGGGACAGATTGCCGTGCTTTTCAATACGGAAGAAGGCAACTACGCCTTTCCGGGTGATGTGGTACCCACTTCACTCAACCTGTCATTGAGTTGGCTTTCGGGGTATGACAACAGCGTGGCCGTTGCCATGGAAGAAAAGAAACGATTTATGGACAAAGCGATAAAAGATAAGCGTACACTTATCTTTTACCACGATGCCTATACCGTGTCGGCGGGTTTATAATCTTCTTATTGTATATATTGTATATATGTTATATATTTGTGCTATCTAAAATATAGGAACAAAATGGAAACAAAGAGAATAAAACAGCTTAAAAAAAGGAAATTGATTGATATTTCACAAGAAGCGGTGAACATACTATCCATTAAAGCGGCAAGCAGTGGCAAAAGCTTGAAAGCTTATATGGAATCTTTGATAGAACAAGAAGCAACAATCACCGATGAGGATGTGTATGCCTATCTACTTGAGCACTTTCCCCCCGAGCTGGCAAGTGAAGAAGAGACAAAAGCATTTGAAATATCGTTGAAAATATAAATCACACAGATGAAAGTAAGTTATTCAAAGGCTTTTATCAAAGCGATAGAAAAATTATCAATTGACCAAAAAGATACCGTTTCGAAAATAATTAACCAAGTAAAAAAGGCCGCTGTTCTATCAGACATCCACAACTGTAGGAAACTGACAGCTTACAAGAATGTGTACCGTATCCGTATAGGTAATTACATGGCAATTTTTCTCTTTATTATCCTTAAGGATACTGTCTATTTCCAGTATTTTCTGCCCCGTGGGGAAGCTTATAACAAAGAATACCTGAAAAATATAAAATAACAACGTCACTTTCCTGCTTTCTCAATAGCATGCCTATCTTTTCTTAATAATAACTACTTGTCTCACTTCAGACGCCCGTTTTTTTTGAGCGCCTGATCCAATACCCATTGTATTTGACCGTTCACACTGCGAAATTCATCGGCTGCCCACTTCTCTATTGCATCCATGGTATTCGCATCCAATCGCAATGCAAAATTCCGGGTTATTTTCTCTTTTTTAGCCATCTTTCATTCGCTCCATTTTATCGAGTTTCAACAATACGGTTTCCAGATCATCCGGCTTATTGGTTCCAATCAACACCTTTATTCCATTCCCCTATTCCTATTCTCATTGATACAACGTCCCTGTATTCAACACCGGTTGTGCCGATTCGTCAGCACAAAGCACTACAAGCAGATTGCTTACCATAGCAGCTTTTTTATCACTATCCAATTCCACAATAGACTCATCCTCAATCCTCTCCAACGCCATCTTCACCATCGTCACCGCACCTTCCACAATCTTCTCACGTGCCGATATAATAGCTTCCGCCTGTTGACGGCGAAGCATCACTGCTGCAATTTCAGGCGCATACGCCAAATAATTGATTCGTGCTTCTACCACTTCAATTCCGGCCATTTCTAACCGGATATTCAGTTCTTGCAATAAATTCTCATTGATCTCCTCTCCACCCGACCGCAATGTCAGCTCTCTGTTTGACGCCACATTGTTGTCGTATGCATATTGTCCGGCAACTTGCCGCAATGCGGCATCGCTTTGGATAGCCACAAAATTCTCAAAAGCATCCATCTGCTTACTTACTGTATAAGAAATCGCTCCATCTTTTCCGGGCTTCGATGCTGCCATCGTTTGTGCATCGATTTCAAACATGGCCTTATAAGTATCTTTTAGCTTCCATACCAATACTAAACCAATCAGTACCGGATTCCCCACTTGATCGTTCACCTTGATCGGATCCGCATTCAGATTTCTAGCGCGCATGGACAACTTTTTCTTTGTCATAAACGGATTCACCCAAAAGAATCCATTCTCCTTCAACACCCCCTTGTATTTCCCGAAAAAGATCATCACTACCGCCTCATTGGGCTCCAATTTGGTATAACCGACAAATAGAATAACCCATATTACTATCGAAACAATACCAGTAAAAATACTCCAAATCTTACCCAAAGAAAAAAGCCAGGCCAATCCTGCCAATATGATCAACATCACAAAAATCATCAGAAAGCCATTCAGCTTAAAACCCTTAAAAATGAATTCTTTTGTTTCCATAAAAATATTATTTAAAATGATATTATTTTAATATCACAAATATATTATATATTTTTTGGTTTACAAAACTTTTCTCA
Organism: Proteiniphilum sp.; assembly: GCA_041676805.1. Classification (GTDB taxonomy): domain Bacteria; phylum Bacteroidota; class Bacteroidia; order Bacteroidales; family Dysgonomonadaceae; genus Proteiniphilum. Next base: position 1,989 of record JBAYRG010000129.1, on the reverse strand, counting down.
TTTTTTTATTTCTCTTTCAATAATTCGACTTTCACCTAATAAATTGAAAATCTATGCAATTTACGATACTTGAATCAATAAATTTTCAGGTATAAATTTTCAGGTCATACCTGTTTCAATCGAAAAAAGAGATTAGGATTAGAAGTTCTATTCCCGGCAGGATAAATCACCTGTGCGAAAAATTTATTACCTTTGTATTCCGTTGTGATAATCGGGTCTGCGTTATCATTTTTTAATTTAGCACTATCTACAATAAATATATATGGACACAAACGTTCTTATTGTTTTTGGAATTATCCTTCTTACAGTTATCTTTTTTGTCTGGGGTAAGATTCGGTCGGATATTGTCGCCCTGTCTTCCCTCGTCCTATTGGTATTATCGGGAATACTCACACCCGAAGAGGGAATATCAGGATTCTCCAATTCTGTGGTCATCATGATCGTTAGTTTATTCATTGTAGGGGGAGCTATTTTTCAGACAGGGCTTGCCAAGATGATCAGTACAAAGATCCTTGCCCTGGCCGGGGGGAATCAATTTAAACTTTTCATCCTGGTGATGTTGGTGACTGGTGGGATTGGTGGATTTGTAAGTAATACAGGGACAGTTGCACTGATGTTGCCTATCGTAATGAGTCTCGCAACAGAGGCAAATACCGACTCACGCCGCTTTCTGATGCCGATGGCTTTTGCCAGCAGTCTTGGATTGCTCACATTGATCAGCACCCCTCCCAACCTGATTATCAACGACGCGTTAATCAGCGGGGGATTCGAAGGATTGTCCTTCTTCTCATTTTTGCCAGTCGGTTTGATCACGCTCACTCTCGGCATTCTATTGTTGTGGCCACTTAGTAAACTATTGGTTGTGGAAAGGGATAAGGAAAAATCTACCGTAAAGAAAAACAAATCGTTGAATCAACTGGCATCGGAGTACCGATTGGCCGACAACCTCTATAGGGTATTGATAGAAAAAGAGTCTCCTTTAATCAATAAAATGCTTCAGGAGCTGAATATCACCCAGACTTATAATGTGAGTATACTCGAGATACGCAGGATCAACTCACGAAACCGTTTTCACAAGACGGTAGATATGAAGATGGCGGGCCCGGAAAGTACTTTCCGGGAAGACGATGTACTCTATCTTTTTGGAAATTTTGAAAATGTGATGTCACTCGTGGACAAGAACGGCTTACAATTGGTCGACACGCATAAGACTGAAGGTACCGGCAATGCACTTTCTGTTTCCCAGGCAGGAGGATTGGAGTTTAGTGAGATCGGCATCGCAGAAGTGGTTTTAATGTCGACATCCAAGCTGATCAACAAGCGTGTAAAAGAATCCAATTTCCGTCAACTCTACAATGTAAATATATTGGGAATACAACGCAAGGCCGGCTATATTCTCCAGGATGTGAAAGATGAGAGGATGCTTTCGGGCGACGTACTGCTGGTACAGGGAAAATGGTCTGACATTGAGAAACTGAATCAGGAGACGTCGGAATGGGTAGTAGTCGGGCAACCGATGGAAAATGCGTTGAAAATCCCACGCGACCACAAAGCACCGATCGCTGCAGCCATCATGGTGTTGATGATCGTAGCCATGGTATTTAACATTGTACCCACCGTGATTGCCACCATGATAGCAGCGCTATTGATGATTATACTGGGATGTTTCCGCAATGTGGAGTCGGCCTACAAAAGCATCAACTGGGAAAGTACATTCCTGTTTGCAGGGATGTTTCCCTTGGCGATTGCCATGGAGAAAACCGGTGCCTCCAATTTGATTGCCGACGCCATTGTGAACGGATTAAGCCAATTCGGCCCGATATCGGTATTAGCGGGCGTCTATCTCGCCACATCCATACTGACAATGTTCATTAGCAATACGGCTACTGCCGTATTGTTTGCACCTATTGCCCTGCAATCTGCCATAACCATAGGTGTCAGTCCCTATCCATTTCTGTTTGCAGTGACAGTGGCGGCCAGCATGTGTTT
>JBAYRG010000128.1:0-8327 GCA_041676805.1 Proteiniphilum sp. | reverse complement strand
CCGGTTTCGATCCCTTTGGCTCCTTCATTGACCACAATTTTCTGTGGAGTCAACCCTTTTTCCTACGTCAGATCAGGGAACTCGGTATCGGCACCAAGTATAGTACAATGAAATAGACGGATAAATTTTTCATAATTATTTTTATTTATGTGTAAAAATTATTCACCTCTCCACAAATTTACAGACGAATAGGATCGGCCTATTTGCAATAGATACATTTCTCTTCCTGATTCGTAAAATCTTTTCCAATCATATCCCGCGATCGCAGGAATCAATCTCCACTTCACGATGATTGACAGGAGTATTGCCCCGGTTTCTGATTTCAAAATCGAATAATTTGAGCCTTCTTTTTTTTTGAATAGTAAGCAAGTATATCGGATGGCAATACATATTTCCCTCCATTGGCGTCGGTGTCTACATCTGTTGCCTGTTTGATGGAATGCCATACCAGCGAAGAACAGTTGTAGGACGTTGTGTCACTTTTTATAGCAAGTAGATTATAGGGTTTGTCCAGATTGTGGAGAATAAACTTTCTCATTTTATTTTTTTCTGTCTCGTCAAATGACGTTTTTATCAAGAAACGTCTGCCAAAACCATGACCGAAGTTGTCGTTTCCCGCTTCAATTCTCACTTTTCCCAAAATTTTCTTTTTCCTCTTGCTGAAAAGCGATGATTCTGCAATGATCACATGTTCTAAACCGTTGGTATGACATGAAATCACAGTGTCGTACATCACAATACCGATATGTCCCGGCAAGCATCCATACTCGGGAAAATCACTGTCTGCCAAATAAAATGAGGACATCCTGAATATCACATCACCTGTTGACAAGTATAAAGAATCGGGCATAGGTGGAGGTTTATGATAATACCCATAAATCCGGTCACTTCCCAGCACTACGGCGTATAAAGCTATAAGCATGGCCGGAATGAGCCGATATATTCTTTTGTTTGATCGGGGAGTCACCTTTTTCATATTTCTTCAAGAAATGATTTGAAAATTTGTACACAAGGATGTAAAACAATGGAGCAGTGACATAATATATATGCATGATTCTACTCCCATGTATAATGTTAAAAATAAGAGGTTCCGCATCAGAGGTTATTTCGTGAAGCTTAAAGAAATGATAGGCAATGTATTCAACAACAACAAGTGCAGTCAAATAAATGGCCGAAGTGATGATGAATGCTGCTGGAAAATTTATCTTTTTCTCAAGATGATAGTTGATAGCGATGATTACAAATCCCGAAAAGGACCAGCAGGTCAATGCCCACCAGTTGATACAAGACGAATTGAAAAAGCTGTGATTGTAGCTATATCCGTACCAACCGACCCATACGAATGACACAAATGCCGCCGAGATGGCGGCAAAAATCCATTTGGCATACACCGATCTTCGCTTCCAGGTCAGTATCTTCTGTATGATAAAACCTCCCAACATGCCAATAGCAATATCATTGACCACATCGAGCGTCTTCTCCGGCATAAACAGTTTTAAAACCCCGATAAAAAACGATATCTCAGCTATTTCAAATAAAACCAAGAGCAGAAAAAGAGTACTGAATATTCTCTTCGATCCTGATGCGGATAAAACAAGCAATACGGCGCCACCAGTTACTAAATGGATAAATGACCAAAGATCGATGTAAAATAATTTGTATTCTACAATCAGACAGTGCAACCAATCTGTATTATTCCGAATATTTTCGAAGAAAAAATCCATCATATGAGACTTATTTTACTAAGAGGAATAATGGCAATAGAAGAACAAATGCGAAAACAAAAACTACCGCGGCAACACCATGAAACAGAAGATACCCAATGATGAACAACACTATTGCTATCGCGGGTTTAGTGAGTTTGTATCGATTACGCGACAAAACAAGCAATAGCCAACCTGTTCCATAAGTGGCAATTGCCATCTCATCACCTTGATTATTCACGATGAAAGTAAAAGCTTTAGTTTCAAGATATTTAGAATAGATGGTGAAAGTTTTCAGCTGCAACAGCTCCGGTTTGTAGCTGCAAATGATAAAGAAATATATCCCGCTCATGCCCAAAATTATCAATATCAAAGCTATTGCATTGGTAAATAATATTCTATATTTATTTACTTTCACGGCTATATTTTTGTGGACTTTATGACAGTGCCATCTTCTAAATGGATCTCCATACCGACCAATCCGAACTTATGATTTCCAATATAGACGATTTTTGAATAGCCTGGCTGTTGATATTTTTGTTCCACTTTCACTACTTTGATGTTGAAAAAGGCGTAACTGTAGTCATCGGTAGTAGATTTGTGCTTGACTTCAAAATTCACTTTGTTCCCATCTATTTTGGTGTGGGACCATTTGTCACCCACTTTCGCGTCGTATTTCATCACCACGACCTGTTTCCCATTTGGATTGATAAAAGCAACCCCTTCGCTGCTATTGATGACTTTGATCTTTGTATTTAAATTACCGTTCGAATCTAAAAATTTCGACTTGTAGTTGTCAAAACTACCTCCGTAAAAGGCATTGCCTAAGTTGGTAATTTTTTCCTTAAAATCATTCGACAGTGTAGCGCTGATTTCAAAAGTGGTAATCCCATTGCTGTTGCCAACTACCTTAATTTGGGCATCCGCGGCAGAGTTTCCATTAATGGTTGTGAAGCCTGTGGATGTTGCTCCCACCTGATTTTCGGCGAAATTGGTATCTCCGCCAATTGTCATGTTTTTACTTTCGCCATCCTTATCACATGAGTTTACCAGTATTGCAAAGCAAATCAATGGTAAAATAGTTCTCAAAAATAATTGTACAGTTTTCATAATTGCAGTCACTTTTTTGTTGTTTGAAAAGATTCTCTTTATCTGGATTGTGTGAAACCAATTTACTCTTGCTTTTTCAATGGAGAAAAGATACTTTTTACTTGTTGGGATTTGTAAATTCCCTTTTGCCTAACCTGGATATTGAGTATAAAATTATAGATACAAATTTACAGATGAATTAGAAGCTTCTATTTTCAAAACATACATTTGTCTTCCTGATTTGTAAAAATCTTTTCCTGATTTGTGAAAATTCTTGCTAATTCATAAAAAAAGACTATTTTTGTCATAAATTAGACTGGCATATGTTGTTTTCCCTCATCCTCTCTGTGATGCCCATGTTTGTCTGCTTATTCTGGGTAACGCTGCTTTCATGTGGCAGGGAAAAGAATTTATCGAAACGATATCTGGCCTTCTTCCTCTCATTATCGGTAATCAACTATTTTACACATGCGGCGTTCTTTAACCGTGAGTATGCATTGTTTGCCTTTATGGACAACGTATGGGTATTTACGTCGCTTGCCGGATATCCGTTCTATTATTATTATATCCGCTTACTGACCCATGATGTGAAGATCAACTGGCGATGGAGTTGGATTGTGGCACCCTCTTTCCTGTTGTCTCTTTTTTCATTTGTGGTCTATTTTGCCATGTCGCCCGAAGAATTAGATCTGTTTATCCATGGAGTGATGTATCACGAGACAGGTTACACCGAACCTTATCCACAATTGGTACGGTTACAGATAGTGCGGATGTCGCTGTTTCAAATTATTTTTATTGTACAGGTTGCCTTGTCGGTCTATTTCGGTCTCCGCCTCATTATCAGATACAATAAAAATGTCAGGGAATTTTACTCCAATACGGGCGGGAAAGATCTCAGTCCGGTAAAATGGGTGTTATTCGCTTTCCTTTTCGCGTCGGTTATCTCTCTTCTTTCCAATGCGGTGGGGAAAGATTTTTTCATCAACAAGACGACCTTACTGGCCATTCCTTCCATTACGCACTCCCTGTTTTTATTTTTTATCGGCTACGTGGGGTATCATCAGGATTTCACTATCAGGCACTTCATGAAAGATGTGGATGATTACAAGAATCAAAAAGTTTTCCAGAATGGAAAAGAGAATATCTTTTTCAAAAATAGGATAACCAAACGACAACTCGTTCAATTGATGGAAGAGAAAAAATTGTTTACCAATCCCGAACTGAGGATTACGGATATCGCATTGATGCTGGGAACAAACCGAACCTATATTTCACGTATTGTGAACGAGGAAATGGAGACAAATTTTTGTGATTGGATAAACAGTTACCGGATCAATTATGCCGTAAATATAATGAATGACCTAAAACAAGAGCATCTGTCGGCGTTGCAAATTTCAGAAATATCGGGCTTTTCAAGTGTAAGTGCGTTTTACCGGGTCTTTAAGGAAAAACAGGGTATTTCTCCAGGTAAGTACCGTGAGGAAAAAGCAAGGTTTGGGAGAGTAACCGGACGAGGGTAAAATTATTTCTTGACGGGTGAGAACGACCGCAAACGAGTCTCGAAGAAAGGATAAAAAATAAAAAGGCCATAAATAATTATGTCTGTTCCATGTTTCTTAATGAAGAATTGACTTTTTCATTAAAAGTTGTATCTTTGTAGCAAAGTGTGCTATATGGATAATTCTCAATTAAATATAGACAGAATAATTAAACACTGGGTAAATACATCAGACGATGATTTTAACACCATGCTTGTGCTTTATGATTCCAAAATCTATCATTGGGCCTTGTTTATGGGACACATTTCTTTAGAAAAATTATTGAAAGCCTATTTTGTAAAAACACATCAGCAACATGCTCCTTTCACGCATAATCTTTTTCGTTTGGCGGAAGCAGCAGGAATAGAGGTTGACGACGAACACGCAGAATGGCTATTCAAGATTACTGCTTTCAATTTGAATGCGCGGTACGATGACTATAAAAAAGAATTTTACACCATGTGTTCTGCGAGTTTTGCTTTGGAATGGATTGAAAAAATAAAAATACTGCAACAATGGATCAAGCACAAGCTTTGGAAATAGCGAGGCGGTATGCCGAATTAATAAAGGATATCTTTGATTTTCAACAGATGTTCCTTTTTGGATCCTATGCAAAAGGTAATCCGCATGAAGATAGCGATATTGACATTGCCATCATTTTCTCAGATTATGCCAATCGCTTGGATAGACAAGTAGAACTTATGAAATTAACCCGGAAAATAGATACCCGCATAGAGCCACACCCTTTTAGGGAAAAGGAATTTGAGCCGTCTGATCCTTTTGTGATGGAAATCATAACTCACGGTAAAGAAATAGCTTAATCTAATCCTTCCTTCCGGCATCCGATTTATCCCGAAGAAGCCCTTTTAGCAAAGCCATCTTTTCCTTCTCCGACTCAAGCATCCGCTCGTACAATTCCACTTTCTCATCATACTATGGGTAAGCCAGAATTCCGGCTCACCGGGAAGTGACGGAGCCACCATCAGGATCAGGGGTTACGGCACGCTCAATAATACAGACCCTCTCATACTTATTGATAGAATTGAGGGACAGATGGCAGAAATCAATCCAAATGACATTGAAAGCATCACTGTATTGAAAGATGCCGCATCTGCAGCCATATATCACGTGCTGCAAACGGAGTAATACTTATTGAAACAAAGATGCTTCAAAAGCGACTGTGGCAAGAGTCTACGATGATAAAAGTAATGTTATGATGTGCATCTGACTCATTACCGAAATCGAGTGACTTTTTGATTAACTTACTCCTGCCTCCCTATGATCTTTGGCTAAGAGATGATTGTATTTGGTCAGTGTTTTTATTTTATCAATGCTATAAACTCTTCGCGCGTTCTCTGTTCGCGGAAAACACCGGTGAAATCGGATGTGGTGGTAATAGAGTTCTGTTTTTCCACACCCCTCATCTGCATACACATATGCTGTGCTTCAATCACTACCATCACTCCCATCGGGTTCAATGTCTTCTGAATACACTCTTTGATTTGAGTGGTGAGACGTTCCTGTACCTGCAACCGTCGCGCAAAAACATCAACCACCCGGGCTATTTTACTTAATCCGGTAATATAACCATCGGGAATATAAGCCACATGTGCCTTACCAAAAAATGGCAACATATGATGTTCACACAAAGAAAAAAGATCGATATCTTTCACAATCACCATCTGGCGATAATTTTCCCTGAACAGCGCGGAACGCAGGATTTCTTCCGGATCCTGCCAATATCCTTTGGTCAGATATTGATAAGCTTTTGCGACCCGATCGGGTGTTTTTATCAATCCTTCACGACTCGTATCTTCACCCAATAGGGAAAGAATACCCCTCATATGATCGGCAATTCCCGATTTTTTTTTCTCTAATTCTTCTGAAGACATCTATTTTTCTATTCTACGGATACAACCTCAGTTTTCACTATCATGACTCTGGTTAACAGGGATCTTCACCTCATCCACTACAACATACATCTCTTTCCCGAATGAGGGAAACGACTTTACCATCTCTTTCATTACCTCCTCTGCCTCACCCCTGGTCTCAAAATTACCTATCCTCAGCCGCCAAAAAGGCGATTCAAACAAGACAACCGTCTCATGTTCAGGGTATGAATTGCTGATAAGTTGCTGTTTTCTCTGAGCTTCATTCTTTGAGGTGCGCTGATCATTTCCGGAAAAAGCCTGTATCTTGAAACCTCGTATCCGGTAGTAGTGCGTCGATCCGTCAGCATTGCTATAGACTGTCCTGGGAGGAGACATAGAACGCCCCAACACATGACCGATACTCTCATCCTCATAGACAAAAACACGCCCTCTGCCCGGCACAGCAGAATTCAGTTCCCTCAAAATCTCTTTCTTTTGCTGGGCGTAAGCCTCATTCACAGATAACAGCAAGAGCAAGAAAAGAATCGTATAATGGAAAAGATAGTTCATTCTTTAAAATTACTAATTATCAATTACCAATTGATCCAATATTAAGACATTGGCTCATTGATCATATCCCGATAAATTGAAATTGACACATGATTCATATTGGCTTATTGACACATGAAAGTGCTGCAAAGATAAAAAAATACCACAGACCCAAAGCCGGATCTGTGATAAAATTCTGTTAATGGATTCAAAATGCCTCAATAATGGGCATAAATTTATCCACTCCTAATGATGCGCCTCCAATAAGGCCTCCATCCACATCGGGATTGGAGAATAGTTCTTTTGCATTTCCTGCATTACAGCTTCCACCATAGAGGATAGAGGTATTGTCCGCTATTTCCTGACCATATTTTTCAGCCAATGTTTTGCGAATGAATGCGTGTATTTCCTGTGCCTGGTCAGCGGTGGCCGTTTTTCCGGTACCGATTGCCCACACAGGTTCATAGGCAAGTACAATCTTTTCGAAATCGTCAGTGGAAAGTGCAAACAATGATTCCTCTATCTGCGATTTTACCACATCGAAATGTTTATTTGCTTCTCTTTCTTCTAATACTTCTCCGATACAAAAGATGGGGGTAAGTCCGTTGGCAAGTGCCAATTTCACTTTCTCTTTCAGTATTTCCGGAGTTTCGTGGTAGTAGGCTCGGCGTTCGCTATGTCCCAAGATGACGTACTTGGCACCGGTGGAAGCCACCATCGCGGCCGACACTTCCCCGGTATATGCGCCCGATTCCTTATCGGCACAGTTCTGTGCAGCCACACCTATTTTGGCTGTGTCTATACTGTCTACCACACTGGCCAGATGAATAAAAGGCGTACCGATTACCACATCGCAATCTGGGGTTTTGTCTTTCAACACTTCATTCAACTCTTTTGCCAGTTCGATTCCCTCCTGCAGGCTTGTATTCATTTTCCAGTTACCTGCTACAATATTCTTTCTCATACAAATAAATATATTTAAAAATTTATGATTTATGATTTATGATTTATGATTTATGATTTATGATTGGGGAATCTCCAAGTCCCCAAGTCCCCAAGTCCCCAAGTCTTCCCATCATTTTATCGCTCGCAGGACATTCACCCCATCCCACTTACCGATCACCGTTCCCTCTTTCAGCAACATTAATCCGGGATTGGCACGGATCATGGTTTTCAGTACCCGCTCATCGGCATGGCAGAATTGGAAGCCGGTACGATAATATTGTTCCCATTCTCCTACCACATCGGCAGACGATGAAGTGAGCAGATAAAAGGAGTAGCCGTTTTCCCCAGCATAGCGATACACCTCCCTGAAGCGTTCAAGATATTTCAATCTCATCTTCTCCAACGAATAACTAACCATCAGAAAAGTGTGGGAGGGCTCAGAAAGGATGATATCGGTAATGTTTCCTCCGATATCCCAGGAGCCGGTTGCCTCATCGTAATATAAGACTTCCAGGGAAAAATCTTCTATTGCAGGCTTCTCACCCTCCTTCACCCGCTTTGTCTTCATATCCACAAATGTCCAGGTAGAGTCATTCCAGGGATAATTCTCTTCAGAAAACTCCTGTTCCACT
>JBAYRG010000127.1:0-8334 GCA_041676805.1 Proteiniphilum sp. | reverse complement strand
GCCCACGTCGAATAGAAGTACATATTCTATCTCCCATATGGTTATCAGCATAGCACCAAGGGCTGGGCCGGCAATCTGGCTGACAGATACGATGATCTGATTCACTCCGGCTATCCGGGTCAATTGGTCCGTAGGAGCAAGCAGAGGAACCGAAGCTTGCATCGCCGGCATATGGAAAGCTGAACCGATTGAACGTAACCCTAATAAGCCGAATATGTGCCATATCTCCGCAATATCAAGCCAGAAGAGAATCGCCAATGCCAGTGTGCACAAGGCGATAAAGGTATCGGCAAGCATCATGATCCGTTTGCGGTTCCAACGATCTATCAACGCTCCGGTAAAAGGGCCGATAATAGTTTGGGGCAACAGAGCCGCGATAGCCGCCCAAGCCAACATCTCGGCAGAACCGGTCTGTAGGCTGATCCATATAATAATGGCAAAATTAACAAGGCTACTGGTGAGAATGGAGAAAAACTGGCCGCTCCAGATGATGACAAAAGCTCTCTTCCAATTATTATTCATGCTGTTTGGTGATAAAAAAACGTCGATATGATAAACAGTAGTGCTATAACGGCACAAAAGTAATAACTGTTTACCCATTGACAGAATTTAGCATAATAATATCGGTTAAGGATCCTATTTGAAGTTGTAAAAAAAAGACATCATCAAAAAAAAGTATATATTTGTACTCTTTTATATGGGTGGTTGTAAAATGTGGCGGTTATTCTTTTTTTTATTTTTGATGGCTTATTTTGTCATCAGTTATTCATGCGGAAACAAAACTGATGAGCATATATACCGACAGTTGTCTTCCTTGGATAGTATGGTGGACAGCATGCCGCAACTTGTTTCCGATAGCTTGAGAATGATTAATCCTGTAGAGCTGGATCGACCTAACAGGGCTTATTATAGCCTGTTGAAGGTTATTTCGGATGATAAAACTTATGTCAATTTTACCAGTGACTCCCTGATCAACTCAGTCAGTGATTATTACCGCGCGCATGATCCTAAAAACAATAATTATATTCGTGCCCTGGCTTATCAGGGTATTGTCCGCACCCGGATGGGAGTGAGGGATAGCACGATCTTTGAACCGCTCAGGGAGGCAGGTAAATTGTTTCTCTCTATGCAAAATCCGGATCCCTCAATAGGCTATCTGATCAACTATTTTCTGGGTAATATTCACTATGTGAATCGTAGTAATACGGTAGCAGATGAATATTTTCGTAAAGCACTTAATTACGCGTACCAAGAGCGGGATTCTATTCATTTGTTCGATACCTATTTGGCTCTTTATTGGAATGAAATGGTACCGAAAAAGATTGAAACAGGTAAATTATATCTGGATACGCTTTCATCTTTTTATAACCGGTTGCTTGGAAAGAATTATTTTATTTTAAATGCGCAATCCATCTATTATGACGTGATAGGCGAGCCTGAAAAAGCCTTGGAAAGAGAAAAGGAATTACTTCAAATTACATATAGCCAGAAAGAAAATATCGACCTGTCGAGACTATATTATAATATTTCAGATAGATATACTGGCCTTGGACGGTTAGATAGTGCTATGTTATACGCTCAGATGGCTATTGAATCCATACAGGATACTACCTATAGACAAACTTATCTTTATTATCAGAATGTGGCTAATATTGCAGAAAAACAGGGTAATCTTTCATTGTCGAATGAGTATTTGAGAAATGCTTTTTCATTATACAGTCAGTCTATCAGAGATCGTTTGGATACTCGTATTGTGGAATTGGAGAAAAAATATGATCTTACTGAAGCGGAAAACGAAGCACTCAGGGTGCGTCAGCAAAACCTACGTATTATTATCGGTGCCCTGGTTTTGGTCATTGTGATGGTGATTATCCTAATGTATGTCTGGAAAGTAAGGAGAACGACTAAACTAAAACTGTTACAAGCTGAATATAAGATGGAACAGCAGGAATTGCAAGCCAAGATTTTAAGGGAAGAGGCAGGCAAACGTAAGTGGTTGTTGCAACTCTATAATCATATATCAGGCCGCTTGGCTTTCCTGCAGGGTGAATTTGAATCCCTTACCCGGCGATACGTTTCTTCTAATCCGAAAGTGTACGATGAAATGGAGAAAATATTGAAAAATACCAATACTGATTTACGGGATATTACCAAAACAATAGCGACGGACGATGAAACTTTTTATGCCTATACCCGCCTCAAAGATGAAGAGGGGATATTCAATGCGACTGAAAAGATGATGCTGATGTTACTGGCATGTAATGCCGATAACCGACAGCTTGCCACTTTTATGAATACCAGTTTAGAGAGTATCCGGGTCAGAAAATCTCAACTTAAAAGGAAAATGCAGGAAAAAAACATGGATATGGCCCTCTTCCATGAATGAATACACCGTTAAATGTGATAATATAAATCGCTTATTATTAGAATAGTAGTATTGTTTTGGCCATTAAAAAAGAAAAAGACTATTGTTTTTTCTGTCATTCCTCCGTTACTTTGTGTCTATAATTTGCAACGATTTTCAAAAGTATAATTACAGGATATTAATTAATAAAAAGGAGGTTAAAAAATGAAAAAGTCAGTGTCGTTTTTGTTCATGACAGTTTGTTGTGCATTCCTGTTTTCTGTTATGGCAGATCAATTATCAGACAAAATTGAGTTAGGTAGGCTCGGAGGCACTACCCGCGTGGCTAAGACAAGCAATGCCTATGCTACATATGATATGCAAATGGTCACACCCGTAGTGGAGGCTTACAATACGCAAGATGTAATCTCTATCGCCGTACAAAATTATCGTGGTGGTGCATGGGTCGAAGTTATTGGACCAAGGGAAATAAGGCAAAGTTATATTGAAGTATACGATATGGGCTTTGGAGTAGTGAATCTTTCCGGCCTTCGTGCAGGAGAATACACTCTACGTATTACAGTTGGCTCGGAAGTATATACAGGGACATTTAAAATTGCATCTTATGGACGTTAATACAAGATTAGGCAAAGAAGACGTACGCAAATATTTGCTTACGGATGTGGCATCATACACATTTACTTTTTCAGACGGCTTGAAGAGTAAAGTAAATCCATCCCCCGAGAGTGAAATTGTACTTGTGAAGTTTATACCGAGAACGTCAAAATCAAAACGGTTTGAAAATAATGTGTTGGGAAACTACTCTTCTGCAAGAAATATGAATGAGTTGGCGCAAATGTGTAAATATGACTGTTTAAGGACATTCACACGACACTTCAAGAAATGTTTCGGACAAACGCCTTATCAATGGATGTTAGACCGTAAAATGGAAGAGATACAATCGCTGGTACTCAATTCCGATATCAGTATTACCGAGATATCCAAGATGTATGACTTTAAAAGTGTGTCGCATTTAGTGAACGCTTACAGTAAGAGATTTGGTATTTCACCGCACAAAAGCAGATTATCGAATGCTATCTGACTCTACCCTTTGATAATAAAGTAGACACAATCTTCCCAATTGTTTCGATTACTATTTCTTTGTGTGTCGGTGAAATTAAAAAAGCGCTACTCGTGAGAGGGCGCTTTTTATTGTGTGGCGTACATGGAAATAATGGTTTTAGTGTTACTTGACTACCTACTCCAAGTGGAGTTGTAGTGTTTATATCAAGTATCAAGTGGCAGCTAATCTGGGATCATCAAAAAAATCACCTACCCATTTGGGATCATCATTTCTAAGGTGGCCCAAATCGATCCTTTCATGGATTTTGTTGCCAGGAGTAATTTCATTATAAATATTATACAAATCTAATCCAGATTCTGTTATTTCATAGGTAGATGTTTCACCGTCGGGTTCATGCTCATCCATCAGTAACGAATTTTGCTCATCGTCTCGATTATAAACTATTTTATTGCAAAAGACATTGAAGTGATATGTTTTGGAACCGTCATAAATAGTGATTCCGGTTACTGACTTATATGGACCGGTAGAGATAAGCGTCATTTTCAATTTACCATAATAAACAGTTCTGTTTCCTTCGCTTAACCTGTCTTTAATGTGTTTTCCATTAAGGTTCTCGTGTGAGGATGCGTAAGCCATATTATCAGAACCGCTACCCCAAAACTCTAAGGTGAATGAATTGACATAATTATGATCAATCCAGTCGATTTTTATATTTTTATAATCATTGTTGTTGCTTAAGTTAAAAAGAATTTCGATATCCTCATCTGAAGAGTATTTATAAGAACTTTCTGAAATAATCTGAAAGTTTTTTGGTGGTTCTACAGATTGACATTCGTTAAAGTCGTCATCGGTCATTGAAAATATAAAACCATTCCAAACAGAATAGATATGATATGCATTTCCCGGTTGCATAGCATGGCTTTTTTCAACTTTAATATTGGCAGAAAGGAGATCGTTTATTTTCATGCTCAGTTCGGGAATATTCCCTCCGTTTGGTACATACCAAGAGATAATGGTATTGGTGCTCTCTCCTGCTATGGTCAAAGAATTCGAGGATTGTGTGGCAGTTGAGGCCTGTTGGGTTATTTCACTATCCTCGGGATTAAAAAAGGGGGTCATATTTTCATTTTTCGTGTGATACCAAAGCGGTATTTCGGTATCTTCGGGAATGAGGTAGCAATTGGTAATCTCCTTGTTGATATTGTCAATGTTTCTCAAATGAATCACTTCGTACGCTCCGAGGTGTTTGAAAATGAGTTCGATGTCTGCGGAGAAAGAAGTGATATTCTTGCTTTCGCTCCATACGGGTGCTGAAAAATCTTGCAATCTTACATTCTTCACCGGAGTGATATCGGCAAGGATATTTCCATCAATCAATCGTACGCCCTGCCCGGGAATACCGGAAAAGGCATAAAGATTGAACGGTGCGTTTCTATCGATCTCCGCGGGAACTGGAATGTTGAAAGAGCATTGCTTGCCGTTTTCGGAAATATTGAAAACGGTTGTTTCATCGCTTTCAGCTTTCACATCGCCCTGCACGAAAAAGAGCTTCACCTTGTCCCCTGCTTTCCATTTGGCTGAAAGGTTGAGGCTTTCCGGTATATTTTCCAATGCGATACGGGTGGAGGGATTGTCTGCCGGCATGGTAGCGCGAAGGGTCATAATATAACCATGCGTATGCAGGTAAAGTGAAGACTCAGTCTCTGACTTAACACAGCTACCGATAAAAATAATAACTGCTGCGATAAAAATGTATATTGATTTTTTCATTTTGAAGTTTGTTTATATTATAAGTTTTCTCCTGTAACATCCGAAACACCTCCGGTTCCCTCTTTTTTATTTACAGTTATAATACATGTCGCCATTTTATTTCCATCTTGGGTTGTTGCAGTGATGGTTGTCGTCCCTGCTTTCGCGGTGGCAACTTTTCCTGTGTTATCCACTGAGGCCACGGTGGCGTCCGAGGAACTCCAGCTGACCGTCTTGTTGTCGGCATCTGCCGGCGAGACGGTTGTGGTGATAGTGAATGTTTCTCCTTCGGTAAGGGTTCTTGAGATTGGATCAACGGTGATCCCTGTGACAGAAACTGTTCTCTTCTGGATTGTTACTGTAGTCGTGGCTGTTTTACCACCCTCTTCTGTTGTTGCTGTAATGGTTGCCGTCCCTGCTTTCACGGCGGCAACTTTTCCTGTGTTGTCCACTGAGGCCACGGTGACGTCCGAGGAACTCCAGCTGACCGTCTTGTTGTCGGCATCTGCCGGCGAGACGGTTGCGGTGATAGTGAATGTTTCTCCTTCGGTAAGGGTTCTTGAGGTTGGATCAACGGTGATTCCTGTGACAGAAACTGTTCTCTTCTGGATTGTTACTGTAGTCGTGGCTGTTTTACCACCCTCTTCTGTTGTTGCTGTAATGGTTGCCGTCCCTGCTTTCACAGCGGCAACTTTTCCTGTATTGTCCACTGAGGCCACGGTGGCGTCCGAGGAACTCCAGCTGACCGTCTTGTTGTCGGCATCTGCCGGCGAGACGGTTGCGGTGATGATAAATGCTTCCCCCTCGGTAAGCGTTCTGACGGTTGGTGATACAGAGATGCCGTTGACCTTTACTGTGGTTACTATTTCCTCCTTTTTGCAACTTGTGATGGTTGCAGTGATTATCCAAAGAAACAAAAGATTCTTTTTCATGCTGTGAGACTTTTAAAATGTGAAGAAAACATAAAGCGCATATTCGACTGTTGCCATTTGGCACTTCTCGTCCTGAGGAGAAAATAATCGTCAAGCTGTGATTTTTATTGAACAAATAAAATTTAGGAAAGTTTAAAAGATTATTGTTTTATTCACAAAAAAAGAAAACCACTATGGGTAGAAAAAGTAGAAATTTCTTTTTCACAATAAAAATTTCAAAATGTGAGGAGTGTCAATGAATGGCATTGTGCTTGATAGCGTTTGGGTTATATCCACCGCATATAAGCGAAATCCATCCGGTGGGGCAAATCCCCATTCTTTGGGTATACCCGCAAGCCATATTGGTGCGTGCCGGGATCATTCAGTGCTTTGCGCAGTTCGAAATAGAGTAGTGATCCTTCGGTCTTGACAAGATCGAATTCGCATGACTGTACAAACTGGGGCTCGTTGTTCATCGTGTCATGGTTTACCACTACACATTCAACGCCCAGATCGCAGTGCATATTTTTCTTATCAATGACAACCTGTCCGTAGACTTCGTTGTGACCGTTGTTGAAATTGGCCTTCTGGTTAGGGTTGAACTCTGATTTAACTATCTCAAATTGATCCCATTTCGATGCAGTGTCTATTTTCCATTTCACAATCTCCTTGGCTTTCGCATAGTTGTTTCCTTGAAGGAGATGCAAACGTTTAGCCAGCTTATTGTAGAAACGGTCGAAATAATCGTCCATCATCCGTTTGGTAGTGAAATGAGGAGCTATTTCGGCCATCGATTTCTTGATATATTGGATCCAGCCGTGCGAATAACCGTTACTGTTATGTGCATAATAGAGCGGGACAATCTCGTTTTCGAGCATCGAGTAGATGGTAGAAGCATCCAGTTCGTCCTGGTAAGACTGGTTGTCGTAAGTGCGCTTATCAGTCAATGCCCAGCCGGCGCCCTCCTTGTAGCCTTCATACCACCATCCGTCGAGTACCGAGAGGTTCAGTACGCCGTTCATTTCCGCTTTCTCACCGGATGTGCCCGATGCCTCCTGCGCGCGGGTAGGGGTATTCAACCAGATATCCACGCCTGAAACCAGCCGTTTTGCCAAACGCATGTCATAATTCTCCAGGAAGATGATCTTGCCAAGAAACTCAGGACGACGCGATATCTCCACGATCTGTTTGATCAGGCCTTGACCGCCCCCATCGGCAGGATGCGCCTTCCCGGCAAAAATAAACTGAACGGGGTATTTGGGGTTGTTCACGATCTTCGACAGACGGTCGAGATCGGTGAACAGCAGGTGTGCACGCTTATAAGTGGCAAAACGCCGCGAGAATCCGATCAACAACGCATTGGGATTGACCTCTTCCAGTATGTTCATGATCCTTGAAGGGGCTGCCTGGTTCTTCAACCATCCTTCCTTGAATTCAACCTCGATATAATCTACCAGTTTCTTTTTAAGATGCATACGGAGTTTCCATAACTCGTCGTCGCTCACGTTATAGATGTTCTTCCAGATATCGGGGTTGGATTGGTCTCTGTAAAACGATTCACCGAAATATTTTTCGTAGAGCGCTTTTACCGAAAAAGTAGCCCAACTGGGCAAATGAACGCCGTTGGTGACATAACCTACATGTAGCTCTTCGGGGAAATAACCTTTCCATAAAGGCTGGAACATCTGTTGAGAAACAGTGCCGTGGAGTTTACTCACTCCGTTGGCTTCCTGTGCGGTATTCAGAGCAAACACGCTCATCGAGAATTTTTCATGCGAGCCGGGATTGTCGCGTCCCATATCCATGAACTGTTGCCAGGGGATACTGATACTTTTTATCATGGGAGCCATATATTTGAAGATCAAAGGCTCATCGAAATAGTCGTGACCAGCCGGTACCGGTGTGTGTACTGTATAGAGTGAAGATGCACGTACCACCTCCAATGCCTCCTGGAAAGAAAGGCCTTCTTCAAGCACATAGTCGTGCAGACGTTGGATATTGATGAAAGCGGCATGGCCTTCATTCATGTGGTATACATCTTTATAGATACCCATTTTTTTCAATAACAAGATACCACCGATACCCAGCAAAAACTCCTGCTTCATACGGTTTTCCCAATCTCCACCATATAGTTGATGGGTGATGGGGCGGTCGTATTCACTGTTGTATTCTAAATCGGTATCCATCAGGTAGAGGTTGATACGTCCTACAGCCACCTTCCAGACATGTGAATAAATAGGCCGGTC
>JBAYRG010000126.1:0-8340 GCA_041676805.1 Proteiniphilum sp. | reverse complement strand
ATCCTCACAAGCAGATGCACACCGAAGTGCTGAATCCGCCTGTGGAAGTGCTGTTGAATATCATTTCGCCTGAATTATATGCCTATTTCAGGATGAAAGGGCGTGATCTCAACAGCTCACCTTTGGGATTCGTCATGTTCTCCGAACCGGAACCTACCTTAAGCAATGTACACGACGGCATCGGAATTGTAGGTGCTGTCTCCGGCGCAAAGGCGATAATCGATATTCCACCATTTCCAGGAGGAAGAGAGAGGATCCCGAGATGGGAGTGAGTGGAGATTATATCCTATGGTTATAAGAATGACCCTGATTTGACCGCTTTCATCGAAAACGTTTTTCCCATAAAACTATTAATCTCAATATTTTATCGCATCTTCACCGGGTACTCTTTCATGAAAGGATTTGACAATCTATTCTTGAAATCTGTCATCAAGACCTCTTGTTCATCCGACGACAGGTTCTCGACACCAAAAATCCGATGGTTGACGAAATAGAACAACGATGCATCCTTAAGAATCCCTTCCAAGTGCATCACGTCGATCATAATCTCACTCCGCTTTTCCATGGTAAACCGGTAATCACCCAACGGATCTTTCTGGGCATATAGTTTCAGATAGTCTATCCACTCGTTGATATAACTGTTAAGTACCTGCTGGATTTTTTCTTTATGCTCTTGCACCTCTCTTCGCAGCTCCTCTTCACTCTCGACATACAAGGGAAAAAATGACTTTTGTACCAGTAGTAGGATATCTATGGTCTCTTCGGTCAGCTCCTTGCCTTCGTCCATAATAAACTCGGGAAAAGTTTGTTCGGGAATATAATTTGGCCTGTACATGTTACCGGGACGATAGAAAATCCCGGCATTATTTATGGAAGCGATTAATTCATCGAACGACTTCACGGCCAACAAGCTCCTGTCGTTATTAGGAAGCACCTCCATCAGTTTGTAGTAGCCGGATTCAATAGGCTCCTCCTCATTTTCGCTTTCCCGGTGCATGTATCTCCACGAGAACATCATCAAATCAGAAATTGCATCCGCCTTTATCTCATTCTCGATTAACCTGAAAGCCTTATCGCACAGCGGTTGCTCCTCATTTGTCATTCGCAGCGCGTCTAGGTTGTCTGCCAGCCGGTTTTCAACCTTCCTCAGAAACTCAACCGGACTCAAGCTCTTTATCTGGTTTTCCATATCATATAAGCCGGGGCTGACGATATTCCTTCGTAACAGGTCCCGATTCACCTCGGCCAGTTTGCCTTCGAATGTCGTATTGGCAAACACGTAGTGCCTGTTGCGATAGCGGTCTCCATTCAACACATCCTCCCAGTCCAGTATCATCGTCACCGTTTGTCCCGGTTCAATGTAAAAACTCATCTCCCCACCCTTCAACAACCTAAACGAAAGCACCTTCGGATACTCCAGCTGGATTTCTGCTTCAAAGTAACCATCTGGGTTGATATGCAACGTGGCAAATTGAGTTTTGCCGTTTAGCCGGGGTGTAATTATACTCTTGGAATCCGGTTCATCGCTTCTGTACCCCCGTATAAAACCGATGAGGCGTGCCGGTGCGTTGTCAAAAAAAACATCCGAGTCAAAATCGGTCGGTTCTCTATCGGGCATTTTTCCCGCCTCCTCCTCCAGTCGCTCCATAATATGAGCGGGAATTTCTCTCGACTTCTCGTATCTAAGCGAGTCGAAGCTTCTTTCCAATGAAATAGAGCCAATCACCGTTATCGCCCTATTCCCCTCAATATTCCCGTAGTGTATCTTTTTTACCGACTCGTCTAATGCCGGAAAATGCAGCACGTAATCGGCCTCTCCCGATGGTGTTGAAAGGTGCTCGCCCAGTTCCACGTTCTCCACTCGCAGCAGGTGAAATCTTTCTCCGCTTCCTACGGGTTGTATATAGCTTAACGTGTCGTAATACACCCACCAATTAGGTAGAAAGGTCACGTGCACGTGCACTTTCGTGACCGTGTCGCACCATTCAATCTTCGTGATAGTTTCCAGCCCGGTGTTTTTAAACAAGTAATCCGGATTATCAATCGCTCTCACTTGGGCCATAGATCCCATTGCAAATGCGATCATAAAAACCGATAATAAAACGAACTTCTTCATATTCATGACTATTTAATATTTCATTTGTTTAATATATTCGAAATGGGATACGGGTATCTCTATTCCAAATATATTCCCTTTTAGCAAGACCTTTTTGTTTTTTGGATTTATAAATATGTAATGTACATGCTTTTGCAAATTGCAAACGTAATTAATCTGGTATACTTCATCCCCCGCGTGTATATATTCTTCGGAAATAGTTTTTACCATTCTTTTTATTTCTGACTTAGTTTCATGAACTGCATGTGAATCCAGTCGCACCCTGGATTCTATTCTCGGATCACTATTATCATCGTATTGATAAGACATTTGCCATCCGATAGGAATCAAATCATTAAAATTCTTTCAAACATACTTTTTGCCTCCTTTTTATTTCTGACCGTTCCTATGAATTGATACGATAAAAAATCCACCTCTTTCCCATTCTCTATAAAAACGGGGAAGTTTTTGAAAAGATTTTTCAAATTATCTTCACTTGCTACTACAGCACCGTATTCGTATAAATTTGTTTTCTCTTCATTACACTTCTCTACGGAAGAGCTTAATATTAAAACATTAGTTACGCAGAAAACAAAAATGAATTGAACTTTCTTAAATGAACTCATACTCGTATATTGTTAAATTAGATTTTTTTGAAATCTTACTATAGCATAGATGATGAAACCCATTGTCCACCAGAGAAACCTTTATTTTCTCCTCCTGCAATAATGAAATTAATTTTATTTGTGCAGCCGCATGATAGAGGCAATACATCAAAACGATTTGGTCATCTGAAAAAATCCTGTCCATCATTAGGAATTTCCCCCCGAGATTCAATTTACCCTTTTCAAACAGGAGTCGTTTTGAGCGTAAATTTACTGCTTTTTATCCAAATCAACAACAAAAATAGAAGCCATTTTATTTAAAATCAATAGATTATTCGAATTCAGCGAACCCTATGTATATCTTTAAAGCTAAAAACAGGAAGTTCCTTATTGATTAATTCAGACCTATCAGAGGCCTTTTTCTTTAATTTGAAATTCACCAGTTTTGCATCGCCTTTTGAGGTATTGTTGTTCAAATACAACAGCGCATTTTTCGGAGCGTTGAATTCGATAGCTTGTCCCGTTCCCATTGCCCTCTTTTTCCCTATCGATTTCCAGCCATTGTCCCTCCAACAAAATAACTCATACTCGTGTTCTTCATAAATGCCAATCCCTAAGAGCCGGGGAGAGTAATGGATAGCTGCTATTTTCTTGTCTTCCCCAAAGTCTAATCCTGTCCAGGAATTAGCCGGATTGATAGCATCGTAAAATGTGGTTATATCCCCGTCAAACGCTTTATCACCCGTATCTCCCCAATCATTGTATGATCCCGGAAGGCCTATATGTTCACCTTTAAGTTTGTTCCCGAAAATATCGTAAAATATTATTTCCGATACGTTACAGTTCCCAATGGGAGACCTGTACCGGATGTAACGGCATGTATAAGGCCGTTTTAATGTCATCTTATTGTAAAACCCGGGTGTATCCGATATCGTGTGGATTGTTTCGGTATCAGAAAAGTCCGGATTCTCCGAACTCTCAAAAACCGCATTCACCATACGCCAATTCCAGTTAATATCGTTTTCCGGCATTATTGAACCGAATGACATCAAACTGTCGGGGGAATCGGGAGACAAGATATGTACCTTTCCGTACCGATCGACGTAGAACGGATCACTTGCAAGAACCTGATTCTCGTTTGTGTAATACACAGGACGGTAAAGAATATCTTTCCCTATATGTTGAAAACGGATACTGTCGCAATCAACTTCACCATGTCCTGTCAAACGCCATTCAAAATCGTAGAACAGGGTAAGGAAGACATTCCCTGTCTGGAGTTCAGGATGGTGTTTTACCGGGATGGTAACGCTAGCCATGTTGGAATGTTCCGAAGAAATATCGGTTAAGTTGTCCTGAAACAAGGAAGGGGTATACATTTCGTCTGTTTCAGCAACCCAGTGATGCTTATAGGTTTTCCTGTAAGCTTTTGCCTTCTGCAATGTGTTACCCTGATGGGAGCCGTAAGGGTTGGTTTCGGTGCCCATGAAGGATATATGTTGTCCGGCACTGTCGCAAACACTGTTCCAGGTATGTCCTGTAGGATGGTTTTTCCACTGCGGGGTAAAATCAATGGTTACGGGAATACCCAATCCCCTCATCACAAAAGCGGCCAAAGCCGCCTGGCTGTCGCACATTCCCCTGGTTGTTGCCATCAGTTGGGCAAAACTCATGTTTGAGAAGTCCTTGTCCATACGGAAGCGCGGCAAAATGGCGTTCACTTTACTGCAAGCTCCTACTGCCGTAATTATTGAATCTTCTTTTAACGAATTGTCTATATCGGCAAAACTGGCGAGCACTTTTTCCCTCCAGCTTTCGAGCGGCTCCGTCCCGATCCTGTATGGGAGAATCTCCTCGCAAAAGGTATCGAATGAAATATATTTCCCCCACGGCTTATCGTTCCAGACCTGAAATGCCAGGTCGATATTGGTGATCAGGTATTCTGCCGTTATGTGTTCGAGGTCGTCCCGTCGAACCGGATTAACCAGTTCATAGGCGTCTAAAACTTTTGATTTGTCCGATGAACTGCTCCACCACAGGTTTACAGTTGCCACATCTTCCCAGGGAGCTTCATAATATTCGGAGTATTTTCCCGGCATGTCCAGGATAAGGAATTCGGCAGCTTTCAGTTTCAGGCTGTCATCAGGTATTTCACTGTAATGTTTGATTACCCGTTCCAGTTGATGACGGTTGGAACCTGCCAGTTTCAGCACTTCTTCCAGTGGGATGTTCTTTTTATGGGTACAGCCGGAGGAAAAGATGAAAAACGTGAAAAGAATAGTTCCATATAGATGTCTCATAGTTTGATGTTATAGGGATGATTTGGAAAAGAGAGATTTACCGGATAAGGCATACCCATCCGATAAATCTCCCGGATCATTTAGAAAAAACATTTAATGGCTTCGTAGAGCCATAATCCCGATAAAAGCCCTGCAGCATATAATAATCTCCCGTATGTGCCGAATCGACCTTGTTCTTTAAATTTCTTAGATGCATTGACACATGTAAAAGTTAATGTAACTGCCAATAGTAAATAGGCTGATCCCCAGAGCATATTGCTGACATTATAGAGACCGGAAGTTGAAAAATAGGCAAGAAGGACAAACAAAATGACCGTTACAATAAATGTCCAACCTGTTTTTAATTGATCTTTAAGTTTCATAAGTACTGATTAAAATTTAGTTTATATTATTATCTTTGTATCCCATTATGGGACGAGTAAACACGCCTACCCTGACTTCAACGCAGCGCAAGGAACTGGAGTCAGGATTGAAGGAAGGCAAGAGCCACAGTTTCCGGATGCGCTGCCAGAGTATCTTGCTGAAGTCGGAGGGCCGCACCTCCAAGGAGACAGGAAGAATTACCGGCATGAGCCATGTCAGTGTCAACAGCTGGCTTTCCCGGTATAAATCGGAAGGCATATCCGGGCTGTACACCAAGGCCGGACGGGGGCGTAAACCTATCCTTACCATCAAAGAGGATAGGGAGGACATCCTGGAGGCCATAAAAGCCAACCGGCAGCGCATACGCACGGCTAAGGCCGAATGGGAGGCAAAGAGCGGGAAAAGTGTTTGTGACAGCACCTTCAAGTCTTTTTTAAAAAGCTTGGCGGACGATATAAACGGATAAGACGCCGCCCCAAAGGGCAACCCCTTGAAGAGCATTACAATCTCCAGGTGGAGAAACTGGCGGAACTTGAACAGATGAGCAGGGAAGGGAAGATAGACTTGTATTATGGGGATGAGGCCCATGTGTGCAGTGAGGGGTATGTGCCCTACGGCTGGCAGTTTCCCGGTGAAGATGTCTGTATCTATTCGGAAAAAGCCTATAAACTCAACCTGTTCGGTTTTATAAACAGACAAGGCAATTGTTGGTGGAGAACCACTGAAAACAATATAGACGCACAATTTATTCTGGAATATGTGGAGGATTTTTCCTTTCAGATAAACAGGAAAACTTTTCTCGTGTTGGACAATGCCCGCGTGTACAAGGCAAAACCATCCGGGAACGCATCCCTTATTGGCAAAAAAGAGGATTGTACATTTTCTTTCTCCCCCCATATTCTCCACATCTGAACATTGCCGAAACCCTTTGGAGAAAATTGAAAAAGGAATGGCTTAATCCGGAGGATTATTTTAATGAGGATAGTCTCTTTTATGCGGTCAATAGGTGTATGGCCGGATTGGAGGATAGCCTGGAAATTAAGTTTTCTCATTTTAATGCAAACTAATTTTCAACTTGTACTTATGATAATTGTTGTGCCTCCGAAAAACAATTTATAGAGATCTTTTTTCATTTTAATTTGTATTTAATAATTATAGGATTATCATCTTCTTTAATTTGAGAATATATCTTCATATTCTTCTCATCCAGAGAAGAAGGATTAAGTACGTGATGTAGAAAATCCGGAGATATAAATGTGTATATTGCATCTTCCTCAATCCATTGAGGAACACATTGTCCACCTTCCTTGAATTGCTCAAACAATTTATATTCATTTGTCCTTTTATCTAAGACCAAATGTTTATACCTGTTTTTAAACTTAAACCGAGTAAAATAGTAACTAGAATTTTCCTGAAATATCTGAAATAGGTTCGCATAATTAACACTTATTTTTTTCATCATATTCAAATAATAGTTCATGGGCTCATTTTCAGGCAACAAAGAAGGGGAAAAATTATGTTCTCCAAAATCCCAGCTATAACGGGGCAATAATTTATAATTTGAAGGAGACAAAGAAAAAACATCTCCATTATAAATTTGCACAAAATGCAAACTATCATTATATCTGTAAAATGGATATTTAGATGATGGAATAAAATATGTACTTTGGTTGAACCATTGGGGTAAATGATAATCACTTTCTATAACTTTTCCATCACTTATTATATAGAAATATATTTTAAATTCGTTAGCATGGGAAGCAAATACATATGTGTTGGGAGTTAAATAATGAAATTGATGAACTACCGGAATATCAACGGGTAATTGAATTTTATCTATAAATTCATAATTTTTAAGATTATATATATTTATATTCCGCCCTTCAGGGGATAAAACTTCCAGATTATTATTAAATGGATTAATTTGAAAATCTTCTATTGAAATATATTCTCCGGGACCATGGCCTTTCTTATTAATCCGATTTAGAAATGTTCCATTACTATCAAATACAACAATAATATCCTGCGATTTATCCAAAAAATAGAATTTATCTTCGTGTTTAATCACCTTATCAGGTTCTCCTATCAGAAACGTCAGTAATGAATTATCTGACGTCTCTAAAGGGATAATATCTATTTCTGAAAAGAAGTCCGAGAGTAATACCTGATCATTTCGATCAAGGTTAATTGATATTGATTCTTTTTCTTTCTCTGAATATGTCGAATTTGAATTACAAGAGAAAAAAAGACAAAATACAATTATTAAATTCAGTATATAAACTATATATTTCTTCATAATGATCTTTTATTATAAAAGAAATTAATGACTTACGGATGATTAAGCCTGTAGAGTGATTCTACTATTTTAAAAATAATATTACCTACAACTACAGGCATAATACTATAGATAGTCTCAAATATGTAAACACTTAAAACGTGACAGTCATTTCACAACTGTCACACTCTCCACACGAATAAGAGATTCTACCATCAGGTGCTACAGCAATTGTAGGGATACAAGAACAGTCTCCTATGTTTCTGCATGTTATAAGCATTCCATTTAATTTAGCTGAATTCTCTTCCCCATTTTTTAATAATATTTTGCGACTCTTTATCTCCTTAATACGTAAATTGGAATCATAAGTACCTGTCAAAATATTTGTCTTTAGATAATTACCCCCAAATCTTGGATAAGAAATTACTTATTCAGCAAATTTACCTAATTAAAAAAGAAGTTAATTGCCTCTAAAAGCCATATTGCTGATAAGATTCCGGCACCATACATAATAAAAAGACTTGATACAAAACGACGTTTTCGGTGAAATACTCTTGATGAACTGATAGCTGAATATGTAATTGCTGCTGCTAATAGTATATGAGATATTCCCCAAAGTACGTCATCAATATTAATGCCTAATTTAGAAATAAAAATTAGTATGATATATAAAGCAACTGCTAATATAAATGTCCAACTTACTTT
>JBAYRG010000125.1:0-8348 GCA_041676805.1 Proteiniphilum sp. | reverse complement strand
ACTGTAGTAGAAGTTGAAGGGGAAGATAAACCCCGTATATGGGATCACCTTCTCTCAAGAATAAGCATCGACGGACTTAATGAAGGGAAACTGTATCGTTTTAAGGTATATACCGAAGATGAATTCGGAAACAAGTCTGTGGCACAAGAAGCTGCCGAAGTGCCGTTTACCGACATTGATCTGGATGTGTATGACGAAGTGCCGTTACCGAAAATTTCCCCGTCTCCATTTTCCGCAACCTTGAGTTGGTTGGAAATATCCAATCCATTGATGACTTATGTTGGAATGCAATACGAATATTATGATATGGACAATGTATTGAGAAAGGGTATATTGCATGCGGATGATGAATTGAATTTCAATATGCAAAATCTGAAAGGAGAATCAAATTATTCAGTCGATGTATATGTTCGTGTCAAGCCTTTTAGAGGAGAAGAGCAAATAATAGACACCATTGCCTTTAAACGTACTTACACCACCACTACATTGAATGAAGAAACTTATAGGGAGTGGTGTAGAGATAAAGCCCGCAAAGTGGCAACTGTTGGCTGGACACAAGGTGCTACCGTTTTTTGGCAGTTGGAGTCGGATCCCACCCAAATTTTTTCAATAGTGGAATACACTGACTATACAAATCCAGAAAATCCTGTACAGGCAATGGTTAAGGCTCTCAGATCGGATCCCGTCACAATTTTACCGGGTGCTAAATCCGGTCAGCCTATTTCGATTTATTCTATCTATCAACCACCCGGATCCATTGCTGAAGTACCGACCGATGAACGGAAATACACCACCTTGGTGGCTGTGGATGGAATGATTGATATCGACAGGACGTTCTGGAAAAATATATATACTTCGGTGCAACCGGCTACGGATGGTAAACCGCAGAACGGTAGAGCTTTTCAGGATGCTTGTTATGATGGTTCTGACCTGTCGATTAATTCATTCCTGTCATTGTCAAAGCCCAGTAAAAGTTCGGGTGGCTCCAATAATACAGCAGGAGGCGGTAGAAAAGTCTATTTCGTACTTGATATGGGATATAAGACCACTTTCAATAGTTTCTACTGGATTCATAGAACTGCATCTGGTGATGGTCAGGGGTTGATGTGGTGGGGTGTCAAATTATATGGCTGTAACGATTATCTCGGACTTCGGCAATTTACCAATCCGGTGAGTGCTGCTGACGATCCTGATCCTTCTGCATGGGAACTGATAAAGGATATCAATTTCGGTGAGGATGAAAAAGGTGTTCTCTTCCCCAATAATAAACCGCCATTAAATTACAATCCCGTATATATACCTACGAATCATAGCAGGCAAACTCCTATTTACAATCTTCCTGAATGCAATTATAGGTTTGTGAAGGTAGAACTTACAAAATATGATTTGGTAAACAACAGTAACGTTGGTGTTAAATCATTTAATTTATGTTTTAAAACCCATTGATCCCGAGATTTGCAATACTTTGACCATAGTATTTTTTAATGATCTGAAATAACTTTAATGGAATTAATTTGAAATATAATTCATTTTTTTTATTACTCTTCATTTTTACAATCTCAACTTTCTCTCAACAGCCAGTGAATGGGTTGACTAATAAAGAAGTAAAGCAGGGTTGGAAACTACTTTTTAATGGAGAAAACCTTGATGGATAGAGTTCTGTTGGAAAAAATGAACCACCAGTTTCCGGCTGGCTGGTTGAGGAGGGAGTGCTGACTGTTAAGCCTCAAGATGGAAAAAGAGGAGGAGATATTATTACAAAAGATGAGTATGCTGATTTTGATCTGAAGGTGGATTTTAGATTAAGTGAGGGAAGTAATAGTGGCTTAAAATATTTTTTCATAAGATATGAAAAAGGCAACAGCTTTAGATGTTGTACATATCATCGATTTTTTAGATGCAATAAAAAATAGCAGGAGGACAAATGCCGACATAGAAGAACCGCATAAGAGTACACTACTTGTACAACTTGGAAATATAGCGTGGCTCTCTGGAAGTAGATTGACACAAGAATGACTGTTCGGAATAGTAGTAGGTATTGCGAATCGCTACCCTATTTAGTAGAGTTTGACTATTTTGGAGTAAGTGATGCCCCGGGTCAAGCAACAGTCGACTCTCATTTTGTGTGGGAGTATGATGAGATCACATGGTTTTGTCTTCAAAACGGGGCATATCAAAAAGAATGGTTGCATTATGCCTATAATTGGGTGCGGGAGAATGACTCCGGCCGGATTTCCCCCACGGGATGAACCTGGAGGAAACAGTTAAAGGAATATGGGTAAGTACATTGTAAACTCTAATATTTAATTCACAATTTGTAGGAGTCGGTTAGGGTGCTGGGAATTCTCTCATATGACCATAACGTATATAAGAGTCAAAAACTTCATGATCCGGACCTATGAGCCTTGGGTCACGGGAGTCAATAAGTTCCCGGATTAATTCCTTCTTCAATTTCTCACCCACGTTCATGTATTCTTTTTTTTCGTATAGGTTCACCAAACAATAAGGATCGTCGAGAATATCGTATAATTCAAACTCTGGAGACTTCATAAATATACGATGAAAGAAAGGGTATACCTCTGCATCATAATGGTGTTCAATAATAAATGATTTAGCAGGTGATGGATCGATATCGGTGAACGCCCACTCCGGATGATAAATACCTTTTTTATCGATCCCATACATAGGAGCAATTTCACCATCCTGTCCTTTAATAATAGCTTGAGGTGCTCCCGCCGGCCATCTTTTCGGTCTCATGTTCCATACCAGTAAATATCTGGAGTTTCTTATAGCTCGCTGTGGATATCCCAGGTTATTCCATTGGGAAGAAGAATGCCTTTCCCTTCCTCCAAAAATATATTCTCTCTTGGGATCGACTATTCCTGATTCTTGCGATCGTAAGATATTAACTATGCTCTTGCCTCTTATAGGCATCATCTCTCCAGAATCTAAATTAGTAAATTCCAATAAAGTAGGAACAATATCGATAAATCCTACTGGATCGTCCACCTTTCTATTTCCGGGGATTTCTTTGGGAAAGCTTATTGCCAATGGTACGTGCAAACCATATTCCAGACAATAAGCCTTTGCTCCCGGAAAAGACATCCCGTTATCGGATGTAACGATGACTATGGTATTTTCCAACTCCCCGATGGAATCAAGATAATCTATCATACGCGTTAAATGCAAATCGAACCATTCTATCTCTACCGTATAATCCAACAGGTCGCCCCTTACGAGGTCGTTGTCTGGCAGAAAAGCTGGAACTTCCGTGCTTGAGAGAGTTTTCCCATTACGTTTCCATGAGTCTTTCTCAAATCCTCTATGTGCTTCATTCCCCCCATACCAAAAATAGAAAGGCTGGGTTTCACTCTTGCCACTCATAAATGCTTTGAAGTTTTCAAAATAGTTTATGCGACTTATCCCGCTTGCAGTTCGTTCGTCCATATCCCCCTTTTCTTGATATCGGATGGAGTTATATGATTTTCCGGCAGCGTCTATCCCACGCCATAACGAATCCCTCTCATCCCGGGCATATTGAAATGGCGCAACTCCTTTTCCTGTAAAACCTGTATGATATCCTCCCTTTTCCAAAACATCTACTAGGGGAATATATTTTTTCATCCAGCTTGATGCATGTTGTCCGCTTTGTTCATTTTGCCAATGATGCCTTCCAGTTACTAATGCGCCACGTGATGGCGCGCTACCTGGTGAGCCTGCAAAACAATTGGAAAAATAAATACCGTTACCGGCTATACGGTCGAAACCAGGAGTATCCACAAAGGTACATCCCGCAAAGCCGGTATGAGAGAAAGATTGATCATCACAGATAGCGATCAGGATATTAGGACGTTTTTTTTCAACTTTTTCTTGAGAATAGGATGCTGTTAAAAAAATACTGCCGCTGATAGAAGATAAAAGAAGACGTGATAAAAGCATGATAACTTATTATTAAATTAGCAGACAAAAACGGTGATATTTGTATTCACTATATTTCCTGTTCTCATTATGTTCAGTATGAACCATAAAATAGACAATCACTATTTCATAATAGTGGGAATATGCTGACATCGTCAAAAATTGAACAATCTTGTACCCACTCCGGAAAAATCAGCTATATTGACTTTCCGGAATGGATCAGGATTGAAGATGGGTTATGAGGCAGCCTCATAATTTCAATTCTTTAGTATGTGTAGGCATACGTTTCCACGAGAGCTATGTTATTTGTACTACCCCAAGGTTCTATTCCTGCCACCTTGTAGTATCTACCATCTTTTGCAGCATAAAAACCAAAATTCTGTAGGCCAGCGATATTCTCTGCATCAAATAATCCCATCAACTCCCACTCTTTTCCATCACTGCTTACAAAGATATTAATAATCCGTAAACAAACGCTTCGTTAACCTAACTTTGACCCTTTCAGGATGTATTATTCTGTAAGACAGCATTCTCGTTTTTTTGAAAATTTTGCTGTGTACTACAAATTCTGACTCTTCTAAAAGGTCTGAAAATAAATCTCTTTATCCAACTTCGGATAGGTACTGCAGATGAAATATAAAAAAATAAAAATACCTCAATATCAGTATTTTACGATTAGATGCTGTTTCAATTTAACTGTTTAGTCAACGGAAACAAGTTGTTTTTAACTTGAACTTAACTTCATTAGAGGGTAAGGCGGAAAGTTGGGTTAATATATGCCGTGTATGAATGTGGCAATACCTATTCTTACAAAAATTCTTCTAATTGGTGAAAACTGCCGAACATTTATCTGTAAAACCAGAGATAGATGCTTTAATAGCAAATATAATATATTTTTATGCAAATATTGTATCCTGTTTTAATGCTATAAACTTATATTTTTGCATAAATCAAAAAATGATGATACGATAGAAGCTATAAAAAATAATATAATTCCAATGAAACGAAAATTTGAAATAACAAACCCTGACTTAGAATTAAGCCCTATGACAGGTATGACAAGAGAACATTATATTGATTTGGCAAAATTTCTTTTGGAGGGAGCTTTTTCTCACATTGATTCCATGGATCAGCATATGAGTTTCCCTATTGTCCCGGGTAAGACTTACCCACAGCCAAACGCACCCGAATGGCGGTATAGGGCGGCTGATTTTGAGGCTTTAGAGCGAACTTTTACATTGGCAGGACCGCTGATTCATGTTGATCCTGAAGTTACGGTCAAAGGGATTAAATTAAGAGATTATTACTCTCTGCATATCTACAGGTCTTTTACGCCCGGCCATCCCAATTCGATACCGCTACCGGAAGAATTGCCCGACTCCAATTATCAGTTCACTTGTGAGTTTGGAGGATTATTCAAGACCTTGCTTCTGATGCCGGATACTATCTGGACACACTATACCGAAGAACAAAAAAATGAGATGGTGGAATCTATATCAAAATGGGCTCATCACCGGACTACACAAAACAACTGGCGTATTTTTAATATTATAACCCTTTCCTTTTTAAAGAAATATGGGTATGAAATTGATGATGAGCTATTAAAAAGTCATTTATTATGGATAGCGTCTTACCATTCAGGGAATGGATGGTATTTGGAGCAAACTTACAATTACTACTCAATTAGCCTTTTTATTGTCTATACAACCATCTGGAATCGAACATTCGGAGACGAACACTATCCCGAAATTGCTGAGATTATAGAAAGATCCGCTCAGCAACTCATGAAATCGTTGCCCAGTTTTTTTGGTCGTGACGGATATGTCAATATGTGGTCGCGGAGCATCTGTTACCGCACTTGGGTATCAGGAGCTTTCCCGGTTTCGTTTATGCTAAAAGATCCGGAATTACTGGATCCGGGTTGGGCAAGGCGTCTTTGCTCAGGCTCCTTACTGCAGTTCGTGACGCGTGAGGATTTTTATTACAATGAAATTCCAAGTTTGGGATTTTATGGGAAAAGGGAGTATATGGTACAAAATTACAGTTGCGCCGGAAGTCCATTTTTAATGTTCCTTCCTTTCATCTGCCTGGCACTTCCTGAGGATTCGCCTTTCTGGACAGCAAAGGAAAATGATGGCCTCTGGGAATCCCTCGACGATGACTCTAATAAATTGGTACTTGAGAATCCGGGGCTCGTGCTGGTAAACCATGGAAAAACCGGAACTTCAGAAATAATTCCGGGGAAGGTGTACTATGATGACCCAAATTATTCAAAGTTGTCTTATAACACACATTTTCCATGGGAAGATCATGACCCTTCCGGAGGTACTGCCATGGAGTATTCTTACCGTAGCTTGGATCCTCGCGACCTGAGAGGAGATGATGTGAATTTCTACCTTACCGGGTTAACTATAGACAATGACGCGTTAGAAAACCAAAAATTCACAATTTCGCAAAATATGGTATTCAATGGGGTTATTGATGATATATTGTACCGGCAAGCTACAATGCGCAAGCCTCCTAACAATGGGGTAGGGTATATTCTCGACCTGGCAGAAATCGCTATTCCCGGAGGAGTCATCAGGGTAGACCGTACCCGTTTGGCCTTTGAATACGAAATTACCCTCGGGCATTATGGCTTACCTCATTTGGGTGGAAAAAATGCTGTGGTCAAACAGTTTGAGAAGGGCGACAGGAAGATAATTACAGCTTCTATTTCCGGCAGGAGCCTGGCTTTAATATCTTATATGGGTTGGGATCAACTCGAAAGCCTTGTTCATTCGGATCGGAATGCAGAAGCAGATGAAAGTACGGTTATATATGCCCGGAAAAAATGTCTTGACAAGAATCCCCCTATGGAATTGGTCGTGACAGTTATGTTACACAAGATGGATGACAATGATTGGACCGAAGAGGAACTGAATCCTATAAAATATATTAATGTAAACGAAGTTACAGATAATTATAGTACATTAGGGGCGACTATTATCCTTTCTGATAATCGGATATTTAAAGTGGATTTTCAGGATATTGACGGAAGGAGAAGATGTTAATTCGGGGTCGTGTGATTTTTATTAGTATATTCATTGAACGCACTTAACAGGCGTTATTGACAATTACTCTAATGAATTTAATTACATTTTTATATGGAAACCAGTAGTGATTTATTTTTATTTCAGGATAAAAATTCGTGGTGCCCGGCCGGTGCCGGGGTACGGAGGCAAATCTTAGGATTTGACAATCAAATCATGCTTGTAAAGGTAGAGTTTGAAAAAGGAGCGGTGGGCTCCGCACATTCTCATTATCATAGTCAGAGTACCTACGTGGCAAGTGGCGTTTTTGAATTTACCGTGGATGGGATCATAAAAAAGGTCAAGGAAGGGGATGGAATATATATTCCGCCGAATGTAGTACACAGTACGAATTGTATTGAATCGGGGATATTGATAGACGCATTCAGTCCCATGCGGGAAGATTTTATTTGAAAACAGGATGCTGATGCCCACGGATTGTGGGATTTAGAAATATTCAATTAAAAAATGGGAAAAACAAAAATAACTTGCCTGTGTATGCTGATTGCCATGCTTGCCAATTGCAGGATGAGCGACCAAAAAACCGGATATATATTTGATGGATCCGGAATAACCAGGGATAATCTTGAAAATTATCTTGGCAAAGCGGTTACAATGGCGGAATTTCTGACGGTAGACCCTTTTTGTAACGACGCGACGTATCCCGATAAAGAACGGGATATAAAATTGATACAAAATATTGGTGCTAAATTTATTGGACGATCTATTTATCGTTGGGGTGGAGAGGAAGCATTTAATAATCCTGATTTTTTAGATAATGCGAAGATACTGGTTGCAAAAGTGCATGAAAATGATCCTGATGTTATTTTTCAGGCGGCACTTTTTGAAGCGGTAAGCAGTCAGGTGAACAATATCAAGATTCCCGAATGGGTCTTTGTTGAATTTGGCATGTCTGCCGAACAGCGTAATTTTCGCTACGATGATATGTTGAATCCGAGTGGGAAATTTGTTGGATTTTGGGGAGAAGGGACAAGCGTGCCTGATATTACCCAAACAGAAACAAAATTGTGGTTTATGTTTTTAGCCGGT
Source organism: Proteiniphilum sp. (assembly GCA_041676805.1). Lineage (GTDB taxonomy): Bacteria > Bacteroidota > Bacteroidia > Bacteroidales > Dysgonomonadaceae > Proteiniphilum. Next base: position 309 of record JBAYRG010000125.1, on the reverse strand, counting down.
TCTTATATAAATGCGGGTTGTGAGGCACTTCATCTCGGGCAAATTGCCCTGATAGGCATGGAAGATCAAAATTATAAGCATTGGACGAAAACGCTTGATAAAATACGGGGTTATGCCGGAAAGCATGCGCGTAGGAATTGGGTATTACTCGATGCCCATACACCCTTTGGGGGGATGGTCGTGAATGGAAGAAGCCTGTTGGATTTCAATTCTTTCCCTTTACGGATCAAAGAAATAGTGGAAAATCCTCAACAGTGTATCTTGGAAAAAGGATATATTGATGCCTTCTTCGGCCGCAGTGAAGGAGGT
>JBAYRG010000124.1:0-8355 GCA_041676805.1 Proteiniphilum sp. | reverse complement strand
CCCGACAAGAGCATCAAGAGCAAGTACTATGCAGAGGAGATGATCGCCTATCTTGGGAGAAAGAAGGCGAACATCGCCTGCCACGCCGCCCGCAGATCCCAAAACTACAGAATCTCCAGCAATACCAGTGAAAAGGCCAACGATTGCCTCGTCGCCCAAAGGCAAAAGCACAATGGCATGAGCTGGTCTTTTGAAGGCAGTGGTGCCCTTGCACTTCTGACCACATTGAAAATGAACAACACCCTGGACCCATGGCTAAGTGAAGGCAAACTCACCATGTCACTGGAATCGGAAGGAAGGGTAATATCCTCTATCCGTGCTGCTTAGTGTCTAAACCAACCGCACAGGTCGGAATTTTTATCTTTTCAGTACGTTCATAGGGTGTCTCTGAAGGGTAATAGCCGCTCAAGATGAACAGCACCCCTTCTTCAAAGATGAAATAGCGAAGCCTTTCATCGGTATCTCGATGTCCGGGTTCCGTGATTCCTTCTGTATCGATGTGCAACAACCCGAACGAGTGAAGGAGTTTTTGTTCAAAGGAGAATTCCTTCCAGAAAAACTCCTTGATGCTCTGCTTATCAAGATACTTCGGCCAATCGAGCCGATCATAGACGAACATAGAGAGCCTCTCCTTTGAGATGGGATAGTTGGTGTTCATGCAGGAAATGGAACGCATCGATGATGCTACAAATCTTTCATATCACGGCAGGGGTGAAGAGTAAAGAAAAATCTCAATGCATTGAGAATACCAAACCATCGTTGTGTTCTTTTCACATATCTTCTCCCCCATCTGCTTGCCATGGTAGTCGTACGATATTTGCTAGCGGTATGATCTTTTTTAGGTGACACGGTAACAACTTTTTTAGGTTGCACGGTAACCAGTCGTTTAGGCATCACGGTAAGGACTTTTTGAGGTGTGACGGTAACGAGTCATTGAGGTGAGGCGGTAACGATTTTTTTTAGGTCGGGGGAAAGCCACCGGCGGAAACTCGGAGTAAAGTGGATTTGTACAAATTCAACTTTCCAGGAGGCCGCCAATGGCAATCAGCAAACGAATCATCATGAAACAGAAGATCCAGGAATTGAAGGAGATGGGTCTGTCGAAGACAGAAATCATCAGGCACTTCAAGGAGAAGCATGAGACCCCCCCGTCCTGGCCGACCGTAGCCAAATACTATGACATGGACGGGCTTGAGTCCAGCGAGGAATCCCCGTTCGCCAAGGAGCGGGTGTTCGACGTGGAACCGTACCGGGGCACCGTCGTCGAGATCCTGAGCCGGAACCCCAAGGGCCTGAGGATCAGCAGCATCTACGATGTGCTGCTTGAGTTGTATGTCGACACCGGGGTTGTCGAGCGTCTGCCGGGCAACGAGCAGACGTTGCGCAACTATGTGGCTTGGCTGCGGGAGACCGGGAGGGTGCCCAAGGCCGAGAAGAATGGGCGGATCTATGATATCGTGGACGAGATGCCCCCGGGCAAGCAGCTCATCGTCGATTTCGGTGAGCAGAAGATCGAGAGCGGGGAGATCGTCCACTTCATGTGCATGGTCCTGCGCTTCAGCAGGTTCCGGTTCATAGTGGTCCAGGACCACAAGTTCAATTCCTCCGAGGCCTGCAGGGGGCTCTATCTCTGCTTCAAGCGCATCGGCGGGCGGGTGGAGATGTTGGTCATCGACCAGGACAGCGTCTTCATCTATGAGGAGAAATACGGCGAGATCATCGAGACGAGGATCTTTTTGGACTTCCTGAAAGAGCAGGAATTGACTTTATTCGTTTGCAGAAAACAAGATCCAGAATCCAAGGGATCTGTCGAGAAAACGGTCCAATACGTAGAGCAGAACTACTTCAGCGCCCGTGTGCTGTATTCGGTGGCTGAGGCGAAGACCGGGATCGCCTCCTGGCTGAACCGCAAGAACGCAGAAGTCAACCGCGCCACGCTCATGGTCCCCGCCGATCTGTTGGAGGTCGAGCGCCCATTCCTGAGGCCGTTGATGAGTTCCCTGTATGCGTTGGTGGAGAACGATTTCTCAGTCTATGAAGTCAACAACATGCCGTATGTGCGCTACAAGACCAACCGGTATCAGGTGCCCCACAGTTGTTGCTTCACCACCGTCAAGTACAAGGTCGTAAACGACATCATCCACATCTACGACATCGCCACGGGCGCAAAGATCGCCTCGCACCAGATAGACGGACGCAAGAACATCACGGTGAAGGATCCCCAATTCAAGAAGGAATCCTCCACCGCCTGGATGGCGGTCGCCACATCGTTGCGGACCAAGTACTGGTGCGGGAGCCTGAATCATTTCATCAATGGGGTGAGCAGGGAGAACGAGCGGTATCGGTACGAACAATTCAAGGCGATCGAGCGATTCCTCGACGGCAAGCGGCCCATCGCCCGGGAGTTCCTCGAGAAGGTGCTCGCCCTCTGCTGCGACCGGTTCGCCTACTGCGTGTCCGGATTCGAGGCCATCTACCTTTGGATGGAGGCGGACGCACGTTCCCGGGAACCGGAGTTGTTCCCGGTGCAGGTGGATGCAACGCCGAGGATCGAGGTCCAGAGCCGGGCCATGGAATCCTATTCCAAGGCATTCCTCATGCTGGCGGACGAAGAGGGAGGAGACCGGTCATGACGCACAACCCGAAGATCCCCCATGTTCAGAAGCTGTTGACCTCCTTCGGCCTGAAGCAGGCCGCGGCGTCGCTGCCGCAACTGATCGACGATGCGGAGAGGGACAATCTCACGCCCCGGCAATTCTTGCTGACGGTGCTGGAAACCGAGCTGAGCGAACGCAACGAGAAGAAGCGCAAGCGGAATTATGCCGGGGCGCACTTCCCTCCCTACGTGCCGCACATCGACGAGTTCGACACCACCGAGCTCGAGGGCGGCATCACGGCCACCCAGATCCTGCAGCTGAAGGAACTCAACTGGATCGATACGGCGAGCAACATCCTCTTCGTCGGCCCTCCGGGGCTGGGCAAGACGATGCTGGCCCTCGGCCTGGGCCTCGAGGCCATCAATGCGGGGTACAGCGTCTGCTATGAGCGCATGGTCGGCCTCATCGATCTGCTTGATGATGCCAAGCGCCAGCGCCAGGCGGCGTTTCGCCTGCGCAGGCTGCGGAAGGCCGATCTGGTCATCATCGACGAGATCGGGTATGTCCCGATCACCAGGGAGCAGGCCAACGCCTTCTTCTCCTTCGTCAGCGACCTGTATGAGCGTTCCTCGATCATCGTCACCTCGAACAAGGATGTGGGGCAATGGGCCGAGGTCCTCGGCGACCCCGTGCTCTCCGCGGCCTTGCTCGACAGGTTGCTGCATCATTGCCGCTGTTTCTCCCTCAAGGGGGAATCGTATCGGCTGAAGCATCCCGAACCCGGTGCCGACACGGGGCGGGCCCCGGAGTCGTCCATGCAAGGGGGCCGCCGATGAAGTTGCAGGACAAGCGGTTGTCGTTCGAGGTCGTCCCCGGGGCGACGCTTGAAGAGGATGTGCGTACGCTGAGGGAACTCGCCCTGGTCGCAGGACTCCTCGTGGGACTCGAGCAACGGGACGGCCGCACCTACGTCTCGGTCAGGTATGGAGAGGAGTTCACCGAGTTCATCCGAAGCCGGAATGCGGGAAGGTCCCGGGGGATACCGACGCTCCGGCTCAGCTGCAAGGACGTGTATGCCGCCAAGGAAACCGAGGGGGCGAGGGTCGTCGCAGCAAGGCTGGGCCTTCCCCTGTCGACCTTCTACAGGCGATGCAAGGAGAACCGAAGCAAACGGGAGGAGGAGCCGTTTCTCTGAACCAACGTTCTCGTAATTAATTGTGAGAAAGCACTGAAGCTCCGGTGGGTTTACTCGAAGAAGCGACTTCTCTTCAAATTCGGGGAAATCCACCGGACTGCATATTTACGCCAAAAGTCGCCAAAAACCGAAAAGAAGAATACCTAAAAAACGCTTACCAAGAAGCCTCAAATAGTCATTACCCAAGCACCTGAAGACGGTATTACCGCACCGCCTAAAGAAGTCGTTACCAAACCATCTAAAGAAGTGGTTACCGGATTACCTAAAAAAGTCCTTGACATCAGCAGAAGGTCAAATGAAATGTTGCAGGCGGCCAGAGAGACCCGGCCGCCATTTACCGCACACAGGCCGTTTAATTGCGCACTCGTGGTTGTTTTATGCCGTCTTATACAGTAGGTTTGTTGATTCCACAGAATATGATGAGGTTTTATCAGAGAACACGAAATTCGTCTATCCCTTCAAGATCCAGTTCGATGCCCAACCCTGGACTTTCATAGGGGGAGACAGTGCCATCTGCATTTAGGGTTAGCTTATTTTTAAACATCCTATCCCGTAAAGCATTGGTGTTGGAATCATAGTATTCAACAATCAGACCATTTGAGACAGATGCAACAAGGTGAACATGTATTTCCTGGCTCCCATGGGGAGCAATCTGCAGATTGAATGCAGCTGCTGTATTAGCTACTTTTTTCCATTCAGTAATACCCCCCAAGACTTGGGCGTCAGCATTTAGAACGCTTGCAGCCTTTGATTCAATTATACTACGGAAGCCAAAAGAGGTGTATTCATTTTCTCCTATGGCAATTGGAGTGCGAATTTTATCAACTAGAATTGCTGTTCCTTCAAGATCATCACATGAAACCGGTTCTTCAAACCAATATATTCCGCCAATTTTATCCAGCTCATACCCCATTTTTAAGGCATCGATCCGTGAGTATGCATTATTTGCATCTACCATTAATTCTGCCTTGTCACCCAATACTTTTTTTACTTCCTCTATTCGTTTTAAATCTTCTCTGATTGGAATTGCCCCGATTTTCATCTTAACGACTTTTACGCCCTTTTCGATATTAGCTTCCATTTCTTCGCGAAGCTTGGTATTTGATTTTCCAGTTTCATAATATCCCCCTGCAACATAGACCGGAACTCTGTCACGATACCCACCTAACAACTTGTAGAGAGGAACTCCCAACAGTTTACCCTTTAAATCCCAAAGAGCAATATCTACAGCACTTATCGCCTTAATCGCGGGACCTTTCCGACCGAAAACTTTTGGCAGGTAAAGTTTTTCCCAAATCCTTTCAGTGTTTAATGGATCTTCTCCTAAAACATAGGATTCAATGCGCTTACCTGCGGCAAATGCCATCTCATTACCGGTTACCCAGCCAAAACCGCTGATTCCCTCATCAGTAAAAGCCTGGCATAAAACCATATCATTAGACAGATACTTATATTTCCCGTTTGTAATGGGAACCTCATGTTTTCTCGAATAATATCTGAAATCAAGTTTGGTTATTTTCATGCCAGGCCCTTCCTTTCCTAGTTAATACCGTTGTCAATCCCGATTGTATACATATTCGGGACCTTCAACGTAATGATATTCCTCAAAAAATCCTGGAGTAAATTCAACTCCGATTCCTGGTTTTTCAGGCGGATAAATATAGCCGTCACGGATTTCAGGCATTTTTACCAGAGCTTTCATCATGAGTGGGCTTGCACTTTTACCAACTTCAAAAATTGAGTAATTCGGTGTGGAAAGAGCATAATGAAGCGATGCCGCCAAGAGAAGAGGATTACCCCAATTATGGGAGGCTATCTTCAGACTGTAACAACTAGCAATGTCAGCTATCCTCCTAGCCTCAGAAATACCTCCACAAATTCCAATATCCGGCTGAAGAATATCAACTCCTCCATGTTTCATAACATCATGGAAATCGAACCGGGACAATTCGTGTTCGCCGGTAGAAAGAGGAGTAGTTGTATGGGCTTGGATTTTTTGTAAACCTGCATGATTATCCGCAGAGATAGGCTCTTCAAGCCAAGCAACGTTGTACTTTTCAAGTTCTCTTGCGTAGAGTATGGCGGTGGGAACATCAAGACTGCAATGAGCATCTACTGCGAGGCCTATATCGGGTCCCAATGCTTCTCTTGCTGCAGCAACACGTTCAATGGATTTTTGAATTGTAAATTCTCCTTCTCGACCTTCAGCCCGCATTTTAACAGCCTTATGCCCATCCGGTGTCAGGTAACTTTTCAGCTCTTCACCGATTTTATCGGCAGTCGCCCAACCTCCGCTGGCATAGGTACGGACCTTTTCCCTACAAGCTCCCAATATTTTATAAAGCGGAAGCCCTGCTTTCTTTCCAACGATATCCCACAAGGCCATATCAATAGCAGAAATAGCTGCCATAGTATCTCCCCTTCTCATAAAGATGGGCATCATATAGCCTTTTTCAAGTGCCTTGTCGCAACGGGTATTGCAATACATTTTCTGCCAGAGCCGTTCCACCATTGTTGGATCTTCTCCAATCAATAATGGTTTAAAATTATGCTCGATGATTGTTTTTACGGACAACGCCGGCCCAAGGGACGCTCCATATCCGACAATACCTTCATCGGTGCGGACTTCAACATAGTTGTTGTCAAATTTGACTGCCCATCCATAATCATTGCGATGTTGTTTTTCTCTTGGCACCGGATAAGAAACTATCCTTGGAATGATGTCTGTAATTTTCATTTTGTACTCCTTAATTTTTTTATGCGTGATACGCATGGAAGCAAACCTAATTCAAGCCTTTGCGGTGGCAACGGCTCGTTTTTGAATAATCAGTGCAATTATTATTGAACTGCAACCAAGAATTAGACCTATATACGTTGAAATATTCTCCGGGAAGATAATACAGAAAGCTATAATAAATAGTAAAATACGAAGAATTTTTGAATTGATCGGCTTAAAAAGATAGCCAGCAATTCCTGATGCGAGTATAAAAATCCCAAAAATTAGGATTAAAGAAGAAAATATCGTCTGCATTGGACTTCCCATCAATAGCAATTCAGGTTTTTCTACAAATACATAGGGTACCAAAAAAGCAACCGATGCATATTTAAAGGCTGTCCATCCGGTTAACCATGGCTTTGCTTCAGCAATACCAGCAGCAGCGAAAGCTGCAAGGCACACAGGGGGCGTAATCTGTGAAATCACTCCGAAATAGAATATGAACATATTTGCAGGAAGTGTAGGAACGCCTATTCTTGTCAGGACAGGAATGAAAAGGATATATGCAGTAAGATAAGCGGCTACAGTGGGGAGAGCCATTCCCAATACCATACAACCTAACATGGTGAAGAACAGCGCTAACAATAAATTCCCACCCCCAATATTGGAAATTAGTACTGAAAACTTGGATGCTAAGCCTGACATGATTACAACGCCGATGATAATACCGCAAGCTGCTGTGGGAATAGCAACATGGGATACCTGTTTTGACCCATCAAGAAGGCAATTGAATATTTCCTTCAAAGACATTCCCTGTGTTCCTTTGCTGATTACACGTCTGAGGAAATTGACAATAAAAAATGTAAATATCGCATACACAGCACAAGTCTGAAGAGATCGTCCCCTGAATATAATCACTACTAATAAAATGATGGGCAATTGTAAATACAGCCTTGGCAGAATGGGAGGAATTTTGGGCATTATAGCTTCTTTTCCAAACTCTCCCTTTCTACTGATAAAATCAACCAGAAGGTACAACGAGAGATAATATGAAAAAGCGGGAATAATCGCTGACAAAGCGATTCTACTATAAGGAATCCCTATCATCTCGGCCATAATAAAGGCAGTTGCGGCCATTATTGGCGGTGTGATCTGACCTCCAGTGGAAGCCACTGCTTCTATTGCCCCAGCCTGTTCCGGTTTATACCCTGTTCTCTTCATCAACGGGATAGTCATAACACCGGTGGTTGTAACATTGGCTACAGCGCTGCCGCTTATCATTCCGAATAATGCACTGGAGAATATTGAAGCTTTTGCCGGACCGCTGGCGTCTTTTCTGCCCAATTTCATGCCCAAATCCACCAACATTTGCCCGCCGCCTCCAGCAGCAAAAAACGTACCAAATATAATGAAATAGTATAAAAAACTCACAGATGCATTGAGGGGTGTACCAAAAATACCTTCTGTACCCATGGTTATAAGGTCAGTAAATCTTTTTAAATTCAATCCACGGTGAGAAATCACAGAAGGGAAGTACTTCCCGAATACGGCATACACTATAAAGAAAACTATGAAAATCAACAGGTTATAACCCATTATCCGTCTAATTGATTCAAGTACGGAAAATAACACAATTCCCAGCATTAAATAATCAAGAGATCTTTGGGGGTCAAGATATTGGATTCGCCTTATAAGAAAATCATATTGGGTAACGTAATACCAAATCATAAGACAAAGCGAAAGAATTATTACTATATCAATAATACAGAGAAAATCCTTCCATGATATTTTTGTAACATCTTTTGGCCTGGAATAGATTGGATGATTAGCTATTGCTATCATTAATG
>JBAYRG010000123.1:0-8389 GCA_041676805.1 Proteiniphilum sp. | reverse complement strand
TTGCCATCGGGCTTTGCAACTTCGAGAATTTTGAATTTATGCCGGGAAGGTCTTCTTTTAACTGTGGATAATGCCGGATCAATGTTTTTAATTTGGTATCCGCGGTGATGACAACTGTACCATCCCCATTGCTGCTCCCGTTTTCGTTATGGTTTTCCCCGTTTTTGGCACTCTGCTCGACCTCTTTACTCCCATCCTGCTGATGCTGCTCCGCTTCCCAGGTCAGCAGCCTCCGTTCCCCTTCGAGCTGTCGGATATGGGTGCAATCCTGCATCATCTCCATCACTCCCCTGAAAGTTCCATCCTTGTCTCTTACGGCCACATAGACGATATAGATAAAGCGTCCCGGCTTGTTGATCCAAAACTCCGCTTTACTCTGCTCGCCGCTACGAAATTTCTCGATGATCTCCTCTACCAAATAGAGGCTTTTGGGTGGATGGCAATTACGCACCTCTCTTCCGATCACTCCCTTGCTACGAGGGAAGACACGATGTTCGGTATCGGTATAGAATTTCACCAGGTCGTTCTCATCCACGAAAGAGATATCTACCGGTAAATGACGGAAGAGAAGATTGATCTGATCCAAAGTAAGTTTTCCTTCGGCCACATCTAAGACCTTGTCTTTTGTCTCCGTCTCTATATTTTGACCGTATTTTGCCAACAATGCCGTCAGGTCGTCCATCAAACCGGTTTGTTCCGACACCGCCGGTTTCACCGCCTCAGCCGATCCATGACGATTATAATCGGGCATGTCAATCAGGAAGAAGCCGATCTCCCGGTCGCCCGACTTCATCTCTTCGAATTCCTCTTTGGGGATCAACTTCAATGATGTAGGATAGAGGATCAATTCCTCTTTCTCCATCAGATCCCTCAGGTCGACGGCCATCGGCCTGTAGAGTCCGAGAAATGAATCTGCATCTGCATTCCCGTTCTTTAGCAAATCCAACGCATTATTCATCTCGTCACGTATTTCGTCGTCATACACCCACATCGTGGTAGAAGGACGGTCAAACCCTTGTCTCTCCAATGCCGAATAAAGCTGATTCTGCTTGCGGCTGAAATGTACCTTATATTGGATGATCTGCTCCATCAGCTCCAGCCAGGGATTCAGGATAAAAGTCTTTTGCGCCAGTTCATCGCCCTGGAGCAACAACTCTTTCATTTTGCTATTCTCCCGTAGATAGGCATCTATGGGATGCCCGTACGGAAGACCGGGATCATCGGGTTGAATCAGTCCCTCAAATATTTTCAACATGGTGCGGACATCCTCGTTACGGCATTCGTCGGGATCCTCATCCTTAAGCAGCTGCTCGGCGGCGGCAAACTCTTCGGGTGAAATTCTCCCCACCTCGTTTTTCATCCGCCTCTTCGCTTCATCAGCCGACAGGTCACCTTTTTCGTACTGCTGCTTGATCTGAAGCATCCGTTGAAGTTTCGCGCGATCTAAATTTTCAAAAGTTGTATTGGTTATTTTTTCTTCCATAATAAAACCATTTTCAGGAGGATATCCTCCTGTTATATGCTGTGATTACTGATTGATAACACAAAAAAGAGTAGTAAGGTTAATCCGTTTTATACTCTTTTTGCAAAATTACAACATCCATTCCGCACTCACAATCACAATAAATAGCTATTTTTCAGTCAAAATATCCCTACTTTTGAGGATAGAAAACTAAATATCCCTATAGCCCGTTTATATTAGTATCCAACCACTGGAGGCGTTTTTCAACAAAATCCACCAGATAATCAACTTCCGCCTTATAGGATCCCCTAATAATGGAAGTGTTCCATTCCGGTTTTGTAATACTCCACCCTGCACCACCGTTAGCTTTTATGCCGTAATTCCGGGCTTGTGCATCCTGTAACGCTACAGCATGCTCTCGAATAAAATCAGGAATACCGTCCAATTGCGGTTTCAATTCGTTCCACCGTTTTTTCAACTCCGACACAAAATAGGGGTCTTCAAAGAAGCGATCGAACCAGGGTGAGCAGGTTTTAATATACCAGCCATCCCATTCGCGTGAACTTGCTCCTTGCTCCCAAGTGATATGGTCGGCATTGCCAAAGGCGATATCAAAATCCCATACCAAGGGTTGCTCAATCTTCCCATTACGGCGGATAGCCAGATAGCAACTGCCACGCATATTGCCATCCACGTTTTTGGCCAATTCCTGCACGATATAGTAATTAATAAACGATTCCACATCGATATGTTTACGGTAGCCATTTACCGGATCCTTGAAATTTGTCGAATATAAAACTTGCTCGGCTGTATTGAAATAATTTTTCACATAGTCAAATTGTGCCGTTGTGGGTTCATCCGGATCTTTGAACATGATAGGCAACGCTTTCAAACCGGTCTTGAATTTGTAGGGTTCGTCGTAATGGAAATCCAACTCAAGGAAATAGCCGCCTGTCAACGCTTCTCCCGAATTATCGGAAGATGTGACCAGCTCCATATTGAGTCTTTCTTTCGACACCTTCACATGCTCCGTCAATGCATAAACACCCTTATATTCATCATTCAGGTAAAAATCCACACTATACGATGAAGGTGTCCAGCTCATTTCCGCAATCTTTGATATCTCAAAAGCAGTAATATTTCTCAACAATGTCTTATCGGTATGATTGGCAAGTAACGCCCAATTTTTATCGCTTCCCATGCCCAACAGTGATGTTTTTTTATCCAGTTTCACACGGTAGGGTTTCTTGTCCATTCCCCAAGTAGAGTTGCCTCGTCCTCTCACTTCTGCCGCCCCGGTAAATTCAACTCCATCGGTATAATATTCATCAAGATCCTCAACCCGCACAGTTGAACTCACATAATTCACCTTATCAACAATAGGTGCACCTCCTGCGGTATTGATATAGACTCTGGGTATGCGTTTCTGATTCTTCGTAACTGTTACCGTATAATCGATTGTTTTCCCATTTTCAGAGGTAACAGAGTAAGCCACAGGCTCACTGAAATCGTTTGGAGTAACATCACTGGTCTGCTCCTTATCCCCTACTTTTACCGAATTACCAACGTAGCTGAATGTAGCCACCAAAGCGTCGCTGGATACACTGTAAGGAATTGAAATAGTGATATCCGATCCTGATATTTTACCGGCAACCACCTCCTCCAATTCTTCATTGAACTCGGGAGTAAAACTAAATGATTCCAACTTTGGATCAGGTGCTTCACCTATGGTCACAGTAACGGTATAATCATTTTTCTCCCCATTTTCTGCAAAGACGCTATAGATAATGGAAGTAGTGAAATTATTCTTTGTCTCGCCACTTTTCTGTTCTATATTTCCCACTTTCACCGATTCTCCTGAATAGGTAAACGAAGCGATCAACCCATCGGGAGATACACCGTACGGTATCGTTGCAGTGATATTTGATCCGGATATTTTACCAGACACTACTTTTTCCAAATCTTTATTGACTGTCGGACCGAAAGAAAACGACTCAAGTTGAGCCACAGAGGAGAGGTGACTTTCCTGATCGTCCGAACAAGAGATAGAGAACGAAAACAACACAAAAAACAAAAGCATCATACTTACTGGATAGGCCTTTGAGAAAAATTGGATTTTCGACTTCTCTTCACTGACATTTAAATAATTCATAATAATTTAGGTTTAATAGACATTATATTGATTAAGGAATAAGGATACTGATAATCAAATATTTAAAATCTCACTTTTCACTTATTCCACTTTTTTCAACCAATCATTCACGATATCGGTTTCATAGCCTAAATCTCCGGCTTTTCGAAAATCGGTCCTGGCAGCTACCTTGTCAAATTGTGAGAGGCGAACCCGACCACGGAGAATATAAAAATAAGGATTTTCTCGTTGCGATTCTTCCACAGCCCTCAAATCGGCCGATGCCCTGAATATCTGATCGGTATTCACATAACATTCCGCACGATTCATATAAAAACCGGGATCAACAGAAGAAGAGGATTGTATCAGTCCGGTATACACCTTCTCGGCCGCTTCCCAGTTATCATCCAGCTTATAAAGTAGCGCCTTGCTCAATTTCGTATACATATTCTCCGGATCTATCGCATCCGATGCTTTAAAATCGACCTCTGCTTTGGCTCTCTCATTTTTTTCAAGGAAAAGTAAACCTCTCCGGTAGTAAGCCTCCACATCTTCCGGATGGTTACGGATAAGTGCGTCATAATCCTCCATCGCCTCGTCAAACCGCTCCATATCGCACAAAAGGGAAGCCCTGTTATGCAACACCACATTGGGTATCGGATTATTTCCCAAAGAGGCGGTGAACGAAATATAGGCATCATCATAGAGCCTCATTTGTCGTTGCAGTATTCCAAGATTGAGAAGTAAAACGGGATTATTTTCATTGGTCGGTTCCAGCGCCATCGCCTTTTGCAATGCCACAGCTGCACTATCGAGCCTGTTTTGTTCTATATGATGGGCGGAACGGTCGACCCATCCCATATAATCCGGTGATTGGGCAGAAAGCCCGTATACAAAGGAAAACAATATCGCTGTAAGAATAATCTTCATCCTGTTTATTGTGAGAATAACAAAAAAATAATGTATCAATCCCGATTTTCGGAAAGTAGTGAAAAGTAGTGAATAGTATCTCTTTCTTCTTTTCAATCAACTACAAAAATAGCTGTTTTTTTGAACTTTTACCATGTTACACTGTTTAAAAACTAAAATGATGACATTGCTTCAGATATCGTTTCACACGGATAGCATATTTGTACCACGATCCATAAATGATCCTTCTTTCGGCCAGTTGATCAAGGAAGGTAAATACAACCACATGCTGGATAATATTCTCGCATGGGGGATTGACCTGTTGGTTAACATACTCATTGCTATCGTCATATTTGTTATTGGACGTTTCCTGATTACCAGGATCGATAATTTCGTAGCAAAGCTGCTACGGAAGAGCTCGATAGACAACACCCTGAAAGGATTTATAAGCAGCGTACTGCAGACATTCCTCTTTATTGTGCTATTCATGATCATCATCAACTCTGTGGGAGTGAAAACAGTATCCATCGCCGCCATCATCGGTACGGTGGGATTGGCGATTGGACTTGCCATGAAAGACAACCTTTCCAACTTTGCCGGTGGAGTGATGATCTTGTTGAGTAAACCTTTCAAAAGCGGAGATACCATCAAAGCCCAGAATCTGGAAGGTACAGTGGAGCGGATTGGCATTATGCACACCATTCTGAGGACCGGCGATAACAAGACAATCTACATACCCAATGGACCGTTATCCACTGGCAACATCATCAATAACAACAGCCTTAACGGATTGCTCCGTACGGAAATCACTGTCAATGTGAATTATGGATGTGATGTGGAGGAGGTAAAGGAGTTGTTGCTGCAAACTGCGGCCGAACATCCAAAGGTGATGAAACAGCCGGCTCCTTTTGCCAGGATGTCGAAGATCAATCCCACCTCCCTTGAATTTGTCTTCCGGGCATGGACAAAGAAGGGTGACTTGGCAGAGGTGAACCACGATTTGAGCGAAGCTGTTTACAAGCAACTTTATGGAAAAGGAATGATCAGCTCGACACAACGCATGTCGGTTTACCTTGCGAAAGAAGACGAAAAGACCTCATTATAAACAGTCATTTCCCTGTTATTTTTTTTAACAGCTTAATACTCAGAACTGAAGTGGAAGCGAATATTTTTAAAGTCCTGCTGCGCCATCATTAGAATATAGTTTGATTCGGCCAGGAAGACATCCCTACCCTCCTTATCGTAGGCCATATACTGGTATTTCCGTTTTTTAAAATCTGCCAGTTGTGCCACATCATCACTCTCCACCCAGCAGGCCTTGTATAGGCTGATGGGCTCCCAGCGGCATTGCGCCCCATATTCATGCAGTAACCGGTATTGTATCACTTCAAACTGAAGCTGCCCCACCGTTCCGATAATTTTCCGGCCATTAAACTGATTGGTAAAGAGTTGCGCTACCCCCTCATCCATCAGTTGTTCCACTCCTTTTTGAAGCTGCTTCGATTTCATCGGATCGGCATTCTCTATGTATTTGAACATCTCGGGTGAAAAACTCGGCAACCCTTTAAAGTGTAACTCTTCGCCGGCAGTAAGTGTGTCTCCTATCTTGAAGTTGCCATTATCGGGCAGCCCAACGATATCTCCGGCATATGCCTCATCCATGATCTCTTTTTTCTGCGCCATAAAAGCGGTCGGCGACGAGAATTTCATCATCCGGTTAAAACGGACATGCCTGTAGTTCACATTCCGCTCGAATTTTCCGGAACAGACTTTCACAAAAGCAATACAGGAGCGGTGATTGGGATCCATATTGGCATGTATCTTGAAGACAAATCCCGAAAAACCCTCTTCATACGGATCCACTATTCGTTCTTCGGTCTCTATCTCACGGGGCGACGGTGCAATATCCACAAAACAGTCCAATAACTCTTTCACACCAAAGTTGTTCAGTGCGGAACCAAAGAAGACAGGCGCCAGTTTTCCGGTAAGGTATTCTTCTCTATCAAAAGCAGGGTAAACCTCGGTGATCAACTCCACATCGTCACGCAATTTCTTTGACAACCGGTCACCGATACGGCTTTCCAGTTCCGGCGACTGGATATCGAGCCTCAGCGATTCCGTCACTACCTGTTTGCTGGGTTGGTAAAGATCAAGGCTATTCTTATACAGATTATATACCCCTTTGAACCGATCTCCCATATCTATCGGCCAGCTTAACGGGCGGACACCCACTTTCAGTTCCTCCTCCAGTTCGTCGAGGATCTCGAAAGGGTCCCTCCCCTCACGGTCGAGTTTGTTTACAAAGATCATCACCGGCGTATGGCGCATACGGCAGACTTCCATCAGTTTACGTGTCTGGGCTTCCACCCCTTTCGCCACGTCTACCACCACAATTACGCTGTCCACGGCTGTTAGTGTCCGATAGGTATCTTCGGCAAAATCCTGGTGGCCGGGGGTATCCAGAATATTTACCTTATGGCCGTCATATTCAAAACCCATCACCGAGGTGGCGACAGATATACCGCGTTGCTTTTCGATCTCCATCCAGTCGGATGTAGCGGTCTTCTTAATTTTATTCGATTTCACTGCTCCTGCCACATGAATGGCTCCTCCAAAGAGCAGTAGTTTTTCCGTCAATGTGGTTTTTCCCGCGTCGGGGTGGCTAATCACGGCGAACGTGCGCCGGCGTTGTATCTCTTCTTTTAATGTCATCTTCTAATAATTCTAGAACCAAGAGTCAAGAGCCAAGAGCCAAGACTTTGGAAATTCAAGACTTCTCAACTTCTCAATCTATCAATACACCGTTTTAAAGCCTCCTCCCATCTCGGGATTTCAACATGAAATGCGCTACATACTTTGGAGAGATCCATCACGCTATATGCCGGGCGAGGGGCAGCCGCACCATATTCTCCTGTTGTGACGGGTAGCAGTTCACACCGGTCGATACCGGCCACTCTTTTAATCTCTTCCGCAAAGCCGAACCAGGTAGTTTCTCCCCTGTTCGAGAAGTGGTAGATACCCCTCTTCCATTCAGTTTCTTCCGAATATTGAAGGATGTGAACAATCATTTCAGCCAGATCTGCCGCATAGGTCGGTGCGCCCCACTGATCGTCCACGATGGCCAAGCTATCCCGTTCGTTCATCAGCCGGATCATCGTCTTCACAAAATTATTACCGAATTCCGAATACAACCATGAAGTACGTATGATCATCCACTCACCACCAACAGCTTGCAGTGCCTGTTCACCTTTCAGCTTCGACTGGCCATAAACCGAGAGTGGATGCGGTTCCACATACTCGTCATAAGGAATTTCCGACAGGCCGTCGAATACAAAATCGGTCGAAATATGAATAACCTTTGTGCCTTCCTGTTTTGCCGCGATTGCTATATTCTCCACCGCTTTTTCATTTACGAGATATGCCCTCTCAGTATCCGTCTCCGCCTTGTCTACAGCAGTATAGGCAGCACAATTGACAATATAGAGTATGCCGTAATCCTTCACAAATGCTGCCACCTGTTCCCTGTTCGTCACATCAAGGTCATCCACATCGGTAAACAGGAACTTAAATGGCAGATTCATCCGATCGGTTATTTTTTTCAATTCATTTCCCAATTGGCCATTGGCTCCCGTCACCAGGACATTTTTCTGTACCAGTCCGTAAAAAAATTGCTGTCTGGAAGTATCTTTTTCACTCCCCCCCAGATGTTTGGTTATTCCTGTAAATATGGGCATGTTTTTTTAAATTACCAATTACAAATTATTAATTACAAATTACAAATTATTAATTACCAATTATCATTATCGTGTACAACATACTATCGGAGAAGCCATTATCGTGCAAAGCATATTAAACATCAGCACTGCTTGTCGGGATCATCACTACTC
>JBAYRG010000122.1:0-8403 GCA_041676805.1 Proteiniphilum sp. | reverse complement strand
TACCGTCTACGAGAAATATCGATGGCATCGTGGAAATGATGCTCAATGCCACACAAAGATATGAAACTCCACTCACCGAAGAACGCCTGTTCGGATGGTGCGCCGCTCTTTTTCCTACTGGTTATAGCGGTGTATACAAAATCGATGTCGCCTGTTACAGGAAAGGGGATATGCAGATAGTCTCAGGTGAAATGGGGAAAGAGAAAGTCCATTACAAGGCTGTTGAAGTCAGTAAAATTAAACAAGAGATGGACAGTTTCCTGAAATGGTTTATTAATCCGGGAAATAATCAATTAGACAGCGTACTAAAGGCCGCCATCGCTCATTTGTGGCTCGTTACCATCCATCCTTTTGACGACGGGAATGGACGCATCGCACGTACCATCAGCGATATGTTACTTGCTCGAAGCGACGAAAGCAAGCAAAGGTTTTATAGCATGTCCGCACAGAATGTAAAATAAAACCGTGGCACGTTTCAAAGTCTTGTCCAACATCCGTAAATTTTACAAATCAAACCCATAAAACTACAACAGGATACTTCCTTTTTATCGCCATCTTTGCATTGTCAACAAAAAAGCAAACGTTTTCGTTATAGTAGATAGGCAGATACCCAACTTTTCCGGGGCATGCTGCAACGAGAGGCTAATTAAAAGAGTATGGCTACAGACAATATAAAAACAATAAAGCAGACACTTCCGGTACTGGGTATGTCTTGTGCATCCTGCGCCAGCAGCGCACAAACTATCGTACAGCATGAACCGGGGGTGGTCAATGCGTCCGTCAATTTCGGTACGGGAAATCTGACGGTGGAATACCAACCTGCCATCACCGATATCTCAAAACTGCAAAAAGCGGTACAAGGTGTCGGTTTCGACCTGCTGGTAGAAGATGAAACCACCCAGCAGGAGACATTGGAAAATATCCACGCCGAGAAATTCCAAAAGCTCAAAAAGAAAACCATCTGGGCAATCATACTGGCACTACCGGTTGTCGTTATCGGCATGTTCTTCATGGATATGCCCTATGCCAACCAGATCATGTGGCTTTTCGCTACCCCCGTCGTATTCTGGTTGGGAAAGGATTTCTATCTCAACGCATGGAAACAGGCCAGACACCGCTCTGCCAATATGGACACGCTGGTCGCTTTAAGTACCGGTATCGCTTACCTGTTCAGCCTCTTCAACATGCTGTTTCCCGATTTCTGGTTCCAGAGAGGATTGCATGCCCACGTCTATTTCGAAGCAGCTGCCGTCATTATCGCTTTTATCCTGTTAGGTCGACTGCTCGAAGAGAAAGCCAAAGGCAACGCATCCACGGCACTCAAAAAACTGATGGGACTGCAACCCAAGACCGTCACGGTAGTGAGACGCTTCGGCATCGAAGAGCAGGTCAATATCGAAGAGGTGAATGTGGATGACATCATCGTCGTCAAACCGGGAGAAAAAATCGCCGTGGATGGCGTCGTCACCTCCGGAAATTCTTATGTGGATGAGAGCATGCTGAGCGGTGAACCCATTCCCGTATTGAAGGAGAAAGAGGAAAAAGTATTTGCCGGCACCATCAACCAGAAGGGAAGTTTCCAGTTCAGGGCGGTAAAAGTCGGCAAGGAGACGATGCTTGCCCAGATCATCAAGATGGTGCAGGATGCGCAGGGGAGTAAAGCCCCGGTACAGAAACTGGTCGACAAGATCGCGGGGATCTTTGTGCCGGTGGTGATCGGCATTGCCATCTTATCTTTTATCCTTTGGGTAATTTTAGGCGGTGATCACGGCATCGTACATGGATTGCTCGCTGCCGTCACGGTACTGGTAATCGCCTGCCCCTGCGCATTGGGATTGGCCACACCGACCGCCATCATGGTTGGCGTGGGAAAAGGCGCCGAGAACGGTATCCTGATTAAAGATGCCGAGAGCCTCGAACTGGCGAAGAAAGTGAATGTTGTCGTGCTGGACAAGACCGGCACCATCACCGAAGGCAGGCCACAGGTGACCGATATCCGGTGGTTCAACAACGACGATTCCACCAAAGATATCCTGTTCAGCATCGAGAAACAATCCGAACACCCATTGGCGGAAGCGGTGGTAAAACATCTGGAAGGGACCGCCACCACTTCATTGACAAAATTCGGCAGCATCACCGGGAAAGGTGCCAAAGCCGATCATAACGACGAGACCTATTTCACCGGCAACAGGAAACTACTGACAGAAAACAATATCACCATCGCCGAAGAGTTACTGCAATATGCCGAGGAATGGACCACCCAGGCCAAGACCGTCATCTGGTTTGCCGATAGCCGGCAGGCACTTTCGGTGATCGCCATTTCCGACAAGATCAAGGAGACATCGATAGATGCCATCCGACAGATGCAGGATATGGGCATCGAACTATATATGCTGACCGGCGACAATGAAGCCACGGCAAAAGCTATCGCGCAGCAGACCGGCATCCATCATTACAAGGCGGAAGTGCTGCCGCAGCACAAGGCTGAGTTTATCAAGGAGCTGCAACAGCAGGGCAAGATAGTAGCGATGGTGGGCGACGGCATCAACGACAGTACGGCGCTTGCCACTTCGGATGTAAGCATCGCCATGGGAAAAGGGAGTGATATCGCGATGGATGTCGCCAAGATGACCATCATCTCCTCCGACCTCACCAAGATACCGCAGGCAATACGACTTTCCAAGCAGACCGTGGCAACCATCAAACAAAACCTCTTCTGGGCGTTTATCTATAACACGATCGGCATCCCCATCGCAGCAGGAATCCTCTACCCCATCAACGGATTCCTGTTGAATCCGATGATCGCCGGAGCAGCCATGGCATTGAGTAGTGTCAGTGTGGTGTCCAACAGCTTGCGGTTGAAATGGAAAAATATCAATTCATAACAACCGATAACTGCCGGTAGACCTTGGTATGTAACAATTCCGGTTTTGGCCGGAGAAGCAATTGAACAGTAAGAAACGATGAAAAAGTACAGGAGCTTATTGATTATCATTCCGGCAATATGTGCCATCCTGGCACTGAATGGAGCCGGCACTATTTTCAGGATTGGTGTGGCCGCATCGAGCATGATTGTTCTGCTGATTGCCTACAATGTCAAGATAAGAAAAGAGATATGGATTTTCATTGCCGCACTGTTCTTTTCCATCATCGGCGATTGGTTCCTCGGACACAGGAATGGCATTCCCGCCCGTTTCATCTATGGTATCCTTTTCTTTTTCATCGGTCATGCCGGATTTCTCTGGTTCTCACTGAAAAACGGAAAAATCAATCTGTGGGCGCTGGCCCTGCTGCTGGCCGGATACCTTGTCCTCTTTTTTGTGATGATTTATCCCAATATAGATGGTGCTATATTGATGGTGGCGGTGCTGGCTTACCTGTTGATATCATGCCTCTCGCTCGCTGCAGCAACGGGACTTCAATTTCCTGTACTGCCAAGAAATCTGTTCGTTGCCGGTATCGCCAGCATCGTCTTTTCCGATACGATCATTGCCTTCTCGGAATTCGCGGGATACCGGGAGTACAACTGGCTGATCATGCCGACCTATTATCTGTCGCATATCCTGATGACACTGGCTTTGATCCTCAATTCAAACAATGGTATTTATCAAACAACATCAAAATAAAAGACAATATGGAAACAAAAGAACTTCAATTCAAGACAAACATCAACTGCGGTGGATGCATCGCAAGGGTAAAACCCGAATTAGATAACGCAAAAGGCATCCGTGAATGGAATGTCGACACCGATAATCCTGATAAAATCCTGACTGTCCAATCCGAAGGAATTACCGCCAACGAAGTAATCGTCATCATCCAAAGCAAAGGATTTAAAGCCGAAACTTTAGGTTAAGATTGGTAAGATTAAACGGAATAAGGAATCAATTTCATAATTGTCTATTTTTATACTGGCTATAAAAAAATCAAAATACATCCTCCATCCTGAAATGATGTCTACTCCCAATGACCTGTTTTTTTAATGATGTGAAAGAGATGTACTATGGGGTGGTATATAGGGAACAGCTTGTCTAATCTCCCTTTAACCTCCAATATGCTTTCAAATACTTGTTCAACCGCTTAAGACCCTGTTCATTGAGCTGTTTAAAGCGAGATATGTTCATATTGTCAAGTAAATCATTCAGTTTCGCCTCCTCGGTTTCTTCCGTCAGATACGATCCTCATCATCCCAATCATATTCTTCGTCATCCTCATCATCCCAATCGTCGTCATAATCATCATCCTCTTCATCCTCTTCATCCCAATCGTCATCATCCATAAAATTATCGGCGGCCATGAGGAAATGGAAATTTCCCACCCCCACATTCTTCTCCAGCCTATTGATGATCATCTTAGTCATCGCCTCATCTTCAAAGGGACCTTGTATGTAAAACGGCTTTCCCTCCTTATCTCCACACGCGATCTCAACCAGGGGGATATCGTCACTATCCTCCGCAAGCATGTACTGGGTAATGGATAGAAAATCCTTATGAGGTTCAAAGCCAATCTCCTCTGCAAATTCCCATCCCGCATAAATAATATTATGCGCCAGATTGTAATCGATTTCTATCAGATGAAGATTGTCATCCATCTTCTCCACAAATTCATCGAATTCAAAGTCGGGCATATTGAATTGATACATCGTATCCTTTATCCCCAGGCATTTCAGATCCACTAAATAGGAACAAAAAGTGATATTCCCATTGATATGCTTGCGGGAGATGGTTAAATGCGCGATACTGCCATCCCCGCTCCAGTTTTCATTGACATAACATTTGAACAACGGGAGGTTACGGGCTCTCTGGCGGATATAATTTTCGGGAGACAGGATATGGGAGGATTGATTTTTCTTCATAGATATTCTTGTAAGAGATGAGTAATGATGTTAGAGTGCAAAGATAATGAAAACCGAGTAAACACTAAGTTCTCTGGCTGAAACGACTGCTTATTTTTCCAATTTAGCTTTATCAATATATAAAATCCACTCTTAAAAAGGCAACAGATAAGTACAGATACAATTAATCTGACTATCTCTTTTGCCGTAATCCCGAAAAGGGAAATATTCAGCAAGTCGGCTTCGTTTGCTTCCTCTATTATTCTTCTTTGGTCAAAAAGTTCAGCCAACTGATTCTGATTCATCCATACTGTACCATCCTTTGCGTAAAGTGCAATGGAAGCTCTCCCGTCAGGGGTATTGTATATGATGATATCTCCTTTATTTTCACTTATTTATTTAGGTAATCTCACCTTATAATGTCGCATTTCTTTCAACTCTCCACGATATTCTACTTTTTCCATCAAAATCAACTGTTTCAACCTGTAGTTTAGAAAGGAGTCGCCAACATTAAAGTCAGCATCATAGAGCGTATGTCCTATAACCCGTGCAGGGTGTTGAAATTCGCTAGAGCAATACGACAACAAAAATGAATCAAAATAGGTTTCATCTTTTTCTACAATCCGTCCATTTTCTACAATCCACAACAAGAAATTTTCCGATTTTACTTTTTTCCACAGTTGCCTGAATTTTAACAACTCCTCTTCAGTCAAAATACGAAAATGTTTTTTCACGTCGTCAACCCGGCACAAGTCTGTAACGCTTAGGCATTCCGGGTGTATAACCTCTCCACGGACGTTTTTCATGGAAAAGTTAGAAAAATCAAACAGGTGAATATGGTTATTGAGCGGTTGTAAATGATATAACAATCTTGCCGTACTAATAATTTCAGAAGCCACAAGCCCTGTCCAGAGATAAATCTTTTCATTCGTGTAGTTGGCTACAACTCTTTTTATCGTTTCAACATCTTTGTTTATTAGTGTAAATGTCTTCTCTTCACCCATTTTTTCCGGATCGTCAAACACTTTTGACCACCAATTACTCCTTTTTTTTATCTCCTCAACAGAATCTAAATCACAGATCGGACCTAAATTCAGGGCATCTTCCAAACAAATCAATTGAATTGCATCCAAATCAAATTTTTTACTCTGGATAAATAATCCTTTTGCAGAATTCCCGAAGACAACATGGATATCTTTATTATTCATAATTTCTTATCATGTGTTGCGTTTTTTAATTCAATTTTTTACTGTTCTCATCATAAAAATCTTGCAAAGATAAGATATAGAGAACACCTTCACCCATATATTTTTCAATATGTTCAACCGTTGCAAGGAATATAATGCCTACAACATTCCCCTCGCAATCAGGCATTGCTTCTCGACTTGCAGACCATTGTCGAACGAATCAGCATGGATTGCAACTAGCAGGTCTGGATTGCCTGCACGGCACAGCAAACCGTGTACGAGGTGATGACCACCACCGGTATCACCTCCACCTCCGACCGCTATGGCAAAATCATGGGCCGTTTTGAGACCCGTGTCTCCTTAGAGAGCACAGACCCAGCCTATATATCATACAGGAGCGCATCCTGGAAAAGAATTCGGAAGGGCTGACCGCCTTGAAGAAGCTCAACCTGCCGAAATCTCCGGGAAAGGCAGGGAGCGTTATCGCAAGGCGTTGGACAGACATTTCGCGAGACTCTATAAACATGCCTCGTTGGTAAACGGACTGCCTGGCACGGTAGATGAGTTGCGAGCCAAGTCCAATGAGCCATACAACATGACAGATTACGGCAACCTCAATCCGATGACCGATACCGAGAAAATGGTCAATAGAGTATGTCACCCGCATGGGCAATGAGATCTTGTTGTCCGACTTGATATCACATTTTTCCAAAGTGCCGTATGGATGGAGAGACGTCACCGTGATTTATATTGTGACCAAATTGGTCAAGCGGCGGCTGCGGTAGATAAAATACAAACACCAGCTCCGTTTTCCCGTCAAGGAATTTGCCTTGAAAGCCATCAACAATGCTATTTTTTGTTCGGGAGAGCTGTACTTGTTGATAGATGATATTGAAACAGGTCCTACTTTCACCAAGATCTTTTCATCCGGTAAACCTAATATCTCGCGCAATCTCCTGTTCTCAGCAAGCAACTTCTGATTATTCTCTTCTAATTCAGCAATACGTTTATGTAAGTCAGTATTACTCAATATCCATGTTGTTTAGATCAATCTGATCTTTAACCCTCTGGATATAACACATTCTCTTATAATCAAACCACTGTTGTCGAAATTCACCTGAATTATCGATCTCCCACTTAAAGTGCTGAAATGGCTTTCGTTTGTTTAATGCGCCAATCAGTCTGTTTTGTAACCGATGATCATCAATACTCTCGGCAAAATCTACCATTATCTGAAAGGACTCATGAGATTCAAATCCTACAAATTCAAAATAATCATCCCAATGTTCTTCTATCTCTTCTAATTCCTTCTCCCACGGTTCTTCATCTGCACCGATCCAGTTATTAAAATTGAGAATAGTTTTAATCTCGCCTGATGTAAGATTATAAAAACATCTCATCCCACACTCAAGGTTCTCAGCAATTTCCTCTATTTGTTTTTCAGTCAGTTCCATGTTTACAGATTTTTTTAAGCAGACATATTATATTCACTTTCATCTTTCTCCATAATGAAGAAGCAACTTATCACAAATGTAATAAACCTTTCAATAACAGGAGCAATGACTGCCTCCTGAAGTTTATCCCCAACTACGCCTTATCACTCTCTTTTGTCAGATAAGACATCCTCCTCCTCATCATCATAAGGGTAGTTCTCCATAAAATAATCATCGCCAGCCATGACATAATGGAAATTCCCCTCCCCCACATTCTTCTCCAACCTATTGATGATCATCTTGGCCATTGCGTCATCTTCAAAAGGTCCTTGTATGTAAATCGGTTTTCCTCCTTCGTCCCCGCACGCGACCTCAATCAAGGGGATATCATCGTTGTCCTCTTCAAGCATGTACCGGGTGATGGATAAAAAATCCTTATGAGGCTCAAACCCGATCTCTTCACCGAATTCCCATGCGGCATAAACAAAAGTCACTAATGAGGATTATGCCGCATTATTAGCTCAAAGAAAGGATTTGACGCTGAATAATATTATTTTGTCAGACAGGATAGAGAAAAAGAAATCAATATCGAAAGGGGATGAGAAGCAATTCTATCATACTGATAATAAAATTATTATGGTATAATTTTTTTATAAAAACGATAATGCCATGGAATAAATAAGAATTAATCTATTGAAAAAAATGCGGAGATACGCACAAGTTTTCATCCGATACTTGGCGGTTACCAATGAATTATCTATCTTTGTTGAGAATAAATGCGTAAATACGCGGAAGTTCTCAACGAACATGGAGATAAAGCGAGATATAGATCTACAGAAACTGATCGACAGCAAGCATAATGACATGATCAAAATCATTACCGGTTTGCGCCGTTGCGGTAAATCGTACTTACTGCTAACCATTTTTTACAACCATCTTAAAGAGGAAGGGG
>JBAYRG010000121.1:0-8419 GCA_041676805.1 Proteiniphilum sp. | reverse complement strand
TGTGCTCCCGGTGGCAGCCTGAATTTTGAGAAAAGAATGTTCAGCGAGTAGGCTTCTTTAGAGCGGATCCCCACACGCCACACCTTCATATTGCCCGCAATGAAACTGATCCCGGAGTTATCGGGACGAAGAAATGGATGGAATTTATGAGCAAATTCTAAGCTTTTGAAATTTGCCTGATCCTGTTGGGATTGTCGTAATGCTGCCTGGATATTAAATGAAGGCATCTCCACAAACAGGTCTACGGATGGTGTGACAGACCTTGCTCCCATCCCCGCGTGAAGTGGGAGGGGTTTACCCCCATGGCTGATTTGTCCCGAAACCGTATGGAAGAGGAAACAGAAAATAAATAGAAGACTGCTCTTCAGGATAGGCCGGAAAGAGTAGGGAATACTTCTCATGAATATGAATCAATTTCAACGTTTTCGTCAGGCTAAATGAGCATAGGCAGGTTTGTTTGCATTATGCCATAGCGGGAAAACAACTATATAATGAAAATAATTGCAAATGTAAGATTTTTTTTAAGGAGTAGACTCAATTTTGCGGCAATTATTTACTTTGTCCTTTTTTTCCGGAAAAGAATTCCGCTCTTTCCATTTTCTTGAGTGGTAATACGAGGCTGTACGGTCGAACCGGGAATGAAATCGTGACGATACATATTGAAAAAAAGCAACAGCAAAGAGATCAATAAAGGTCCAAAAATAATTCCCCAAAATCCGAACATCGCAAGCCCCATGATTACGCCAAAAAAAGTAATCAGCGGATGAATATTGGCCAATTTTTTTTGTAGTACAAACCGGAGAATGGCATCCGATCCCCCGATGATAAGCAATCCATAAGATAATAGCAATATCCCTCTCACGATATCACCCTGCACCAGTGCCGAGATGCCGATCGGTACCCATACCAACCCGGTGCCTACCACAGGGATGATGGTGGTACAGGCTACTAAAACGGCATATACGAGGGGATTGTTAACGCCAAAGAAGAGATAACCCACATAGGCCAGTATTCCCTGTGTGATGGCAACCACCGGAATACCGATGGCATTTGCCTGGATAATAGATTTTGTCTCTTGGCGAAGGATTTGTTTGTTCTCCTGGCTGAAGGGGAGCATCTCGATAGTGGCTTTTTCCAGTGATTGATAGCTTACCAGCATAAAGTAAAGCAAGAAGATAGCAATAATGCTGTTGATAGCCATAGAACTCACTCCTGAGACAAGTGTCTGCATGATGGAGGAGCCGACCCGGGGCACGAAGGAGAGATTTTCCGGGGTAAACAGTCCAATTCCAAAACGCTCTTCAATACTCTCTGAAAATTCTCTTAAGGTTCTTATGATCTGTGCCGGATCGATACTTATTCCGGAGATAGTATCGGCTGCAAGAAAGCCGAATCCGGTAAGAGGGATCAGGATAAACAAGGTTGTGCCCAATACAATGACTGAAGCACTCACCCCTTTTCTCCAGTGATATTTCTCCACCAGTTTCACCATTACCCCTTTCAGGAGAACAAAAAGTGTGACAGCACCGAAAAAGCCCCCCAGATAGGGTTGAAGCTCTTTGAAAATGATCATTGATAAGAGCAGGATCAACCCTAAAAGGATAAAACGATAATATCGGTCCTTTCCGTCTGGCATTATGCGTCGCCTCCAAACTCCATTAAATAGGCTTTGATAAATTCATCCAAATCGCCGTCCATGACACCTGTGACATCTGATGTCTGATAGTTGGTGCGATGGTCTTTTACACGACGGTCGTCGAATACATAACTGCGGATCTGGGATCCCCACTCAATCTTCTTTTTACCCGCCTCGATAGCCGCTTGTGCTGTACGGCGTTTCTCAAGCTCTATCTCGTAGAGTTGTGATTTGAGTAACCGCAGGGCATTTTCACGATTGCCCATTTGCGAACGGCTTTCGGTATTTTCAATCACTATTTCCTGCTCTTCACCGGTGTCGGGATCCTTGTATTGGTAGTGCAGACGTACACCTGTCTCCACCTTGTTTACATTTTGTCCTCCGGCTCCCGACGAACGGAAGGTGTCCCAACTCAGGTTGGCGGGGTTCACCTCTATCTCGATGGAGTCGTCGACCAACGGTACCACGAATACCGAAGCAAATGAGGTCATCCGTTTCCCCTGTGCATTAAACGGGGATACGCGCACCAGCCTGTGTACACCGTTTTCACTTTTCAGGAAACCGTAAGCCAGGTTGCCCTCCACTTGCAGAGTGGCTGTCTTGATGCCGGCATCATCGCCATCCTGCCAGTTGGTGACTGTGATTTTGTAGTTTTTGCTCTCGCACCAACGCTGATACATCCGAAAAAGCATCGATGCCCAGTCCTGGCTCTCGGTACCACCCGCACCGGCATTGACCTTCAATACTGCTCCCAATTGATCTTCTTCGCGGCGCAGCATGTTCTTCAACTCCAGCTCTTCTATCAACTGAAGCGCATGGCTGTAATTGGTGTCTACCTCTTCTTCCGACACAATACCTTCCTTGGCAAAATCGAATGCCAACTGTAGTTCTTCTGTCGCAGACTTTACTTCCTGGTAGGCATTGATCCAGTATTTCAATTCACGTACCACTTTCATCTGTTGTTCAGCCACTCTGGCATCGTTCCAGAAATCGGGTGATTGTGTGCGTAATTCTTCCTCTTCTAATTGGATACGCTTTGCATCGACGTCAAAGATACCCCCTCAGCGCATTCTCGCGCTCCAACACATCTTTTAGTTGGTCTATCGTTATCATATATTATATTAATTATGCTTACTTCCGTTCAGCTCCTTTTTGTCTGGCTTGGCGAAAGAATGAATTGTAATGAACGTTTTCGTTAAGCAATACGGACAGAAGACAAACTTGTTTGTATTATGCCGTTGCGAAAAAACGACTAATGAAATTGAATGACAAAAATACAGAAAAGATACTGAAATTCCACTACTGTAGTCTCTTTTACGGGTCATTTTTATCTCCTGTCGGACGTTAATGCGTGATTTATACAATTTTTTGACGGAATAATCCTATTTTTTCCGGATATTAGTCATTATATTTACTGCAAAATTCAGCGAATTGTATAACATTTTAAAAATAAAAGCAGATGATGTGTAGAATGAGGACCTTTTTTGTGATAGTTGTGATTCTGTTTGGCGTGGTGTATAGTGCCGAAGCTCAGTTTTTGGATCGGTTGAAGAAAAGAGTCATTGATGAGGCAGAGAGGGTAGTTATCGATAAAACGGCAGATAAGACAACTGAGAAGGTTGGTGCGGCAATGGATAAGGTGCTCTCTCCCGATCTTGGGATTGACAATATTTTTGAAGAGATCGGTAATCCAATGGATATGGACCTGTTGCCGGAGGTGTATCGGTTTGATTATCTCTACAGCATGAAAATTAAAAACGAGGGAAGGGAGTTGCTGTTTGACTATCTGTTGAGTAAGGATGAATCCTATATGGCGATGAAGCCAAATGCCGGTGCAGATATTGTCATGGTAATCGATGAAGCAAACAACGCTATGGTGACAGTGGCAGGCGGACAGGCGTTCGCTATGAAAATGCCTGAAGAGACCGATGATACCTCTGCCACAGATGAGGAGTATAAGTTCACCCAGTTGCCCAATCGCACTTTTCTGGGATATGACTGTATTGGTTACCGGATGGAGAATGAAGAGCATTTATTGACTATCTACTTTGCTCCCGACATGGATGCCAGTTTTGATAACCTATTCAAAAGAAAACAGACAAATATCCCGCCTCAAATGCAATTGATAGCCAATCAATATAAGAATGGATTAGTGATGTATATGGAGATGGAGGGAAAGAATAAAAAAGAGAAAAAGGATGAGGTCTCAATTATATTGGAGTGTGTTACCTTTAAAAAGAATAATGAAGATATTCGTATAAGGTAATCTGTAAGCATACTGAATTAGTCAGGTTGACTGGTATAGATCAATAGAGCCTCACCCGGTTTTAGTATTGATTTCAGTTGAGGGTTCCAGATTTTCAGCTGTTCTACGGTACAACCGTACTGTCGCGAAATGGAAAAGAGAGTTTCGCCCATTTGTACCGTGTGGTTTTTAGGCTGGGAGGAGATGATGGCATTTTCTTCTTCTCTTAGCACCATGTCGCTTTTTACTCTGGAGAGATCTTTTCCTTCTCCTCTTCCATTCGTGGTGGATGCGAGGGGTGGATTTTTCTGTGGGTCGGTTTGCACAAGAATAACAGATTCTTTTCCCGGATGATTTTCCGCCTGTCCGATGGTTGTGATAGCTTCATTTGTTCTGGAGGGAGTTACTTCAGGAATAGCCGGTTGTGCCGGTTCTTTATTTATTGTGGCAAGCTGTTTTTTACCGGCGGAGGGATTACGCCGTGTCACATACGACGCATTTTCTTCAAGTATCCTTCCTCCCCGTAAGTAACGCGATGCGTAATAGGGCTCTGTGGAGGAAGATATGATCACTCCGCTGGTGGTGGAAGAATGAATAAATTTAAAATGGCCATTGGAAAATGCCTCCGTCACTATTCCTACATGGCCTACACTTCCGTTTTTCCTATTTCCTTCAAAAAAAACAAGATCTCCGCTACGGAGATCCTCTCTTCTGGCGATAGTCTGGACCTGTCTGTCCTGTCCGGCAGAACTGGAATCTAATCTGTAACCGAATTTTCTAAACACAAAGGAGGTGTATCCTGAACAATCGAAAGAATTGGGACCTTTTCCTGCATACCGGTATGGTTTGCCCAAATATTGTCTTCCATATTGAATGATATCGTCCTGTAAAGAGGTGGGCGTTTTACTGCTGGAGACAGTGGTTTTCCCTGCGCCACAGGAGGCCAGGGTGAAAATTATGATTACCAGTGAAACGACTTTTAACCAAACGTTATTCCTGTATGCCGTAGTAAACATGCCGTGTAGTAACATATATAGGTGACAAAAATAGGTAAAATCACTGTTGTAGCAGATATACTTCTTATTTTTTAACAACAGGATTGCATGGATAGGAGGAACAGAGAAAGCAAAATATCTTTACAAGATAGCTTTCGCTTTTAGTATTTCCTCCAGATTTATGCCATCCTCCAGATGGATCGTTTGGAATCCCAACTGTTGTGCGGCTTTGACATTCACGTAATTATCATCAATAAAGAGCGACTCTTCGGCTTGTATCCCGTAGCGCTCCAACAGGATCTGATAGATTCGCGGATCTGGTTTTATTACCCTTTCTACACCGGAAACAACTATCCCATCCAGATCATTGAAAAAATCGTAACGATCCATGGCAATAGGAATTGTTTCGGCAGACCAGTTGGTGAGTCCATATATGCTATATTTCTCTTTCAGCGGTCTGATTAGTTTCACATTCTCTTCAATGGTGCCTCCCAACATCTCATCCCATCGTCCATAATAGATGGCGATCTCTTCACGGTAACCAGGGTATTGATCCTGTAATATCCGGGTGGCTTCCGCCAAAGGACGCCCCGCATCCTGTAATATATTCCAGTCGTAACGGCATATGTTTTCGAGAAAATGGTTCATTTTCTCTTCTGTATCAAAAATATTCCGGTAAAGATAGACTGGGTTCCAATCGATCAATACCCCACCGAAATCAAAGATAATATTTTTTAATGATCCCATTAGGAATTGTTTTGCAAATCCATTTTTTGTACGTTGTACACATTCCTGATTTGTCTGCGAAAATTGAATTGTAGATTTGTTATTTTACCTTTTTAGTGAGTGTAAATGTGATTGGGAGCTTGCCCATGGAAGTGTCGGCTGTTCCTTTCACCTCTTTCTTTTCGGTCCAGATCACTACTTTTACATTTTCTCCCACATACACTGTGGTTGTCAATTTCCCATCGATTTCTTTCAGTTCCTGATTTTTTATATTCAGTTGAGAACCCGTAATATCTGCTATACATTTGCCTTTTACCTGTTTTATTGCTACTTGGTAGTCTTGATAACCATACGGCGCATCGGCCACTTTCGCTGTCCATGTGCCTTGTACACTTTTTGCCAAATTACTCGCATGGGCTGTGGTGAACAAGCCTAAAAATAACATTACTAGTACAATAGTGATCTTTTTCATTGTGTGTGAATTTAATTAATTGAATATTTTAGTTTTATGGTTGTTATTATTTTACGGATTTCTTATAGTCTTCGAAAAACACTTGCGCCATCCAATTGGCCAAAGCCTGGCGGTTGTTGCTTGAGAGGATACGCTGACGGTCGAATTCGTTCTGGATATTTCCTGTTTCGGAGGGGGGATATTCGTCGCCCGGATGAAGCTCGGGGATCAGGGAAACCGTCCCTAATTCCAGTCCGCCTTTTGCATTGAGCCTTCCCGCATTCAGTTCCATAAATCCCTCTACATAGGTGTCGCCAATCCTGTTCCACCGGCGTAAGAAAGAGAGTACGCCGTCACCCTCCACCGGATAAGCCATATCCTGCGCTGTTAACGGTAAGACTCCCAATAAGAATAGCCATATGACAGTACGAGAAAAATGAATCTTCATATATGAAAAATATTTCACCCTGTAACGAATTACCCCGTAACGGAAAAATAGTAACGGGAAAAGTGAAATGAACCTGCTCGGATTGTCACCAAAAGTAACGATTTTATTTCTTATTCCATACTTATAGAAAGAACCGATAGCACATTTTAACCTTTATTCGGAACTATCAGCCTGTTTTATTATTACCTTTGCAAGTGACAAATGAGTGTGGACAGATTTGAACTGCTTGCAACCACAGAAAAAAATGCTAAAACGCTTTACTGCATTTCCTTTCTTCATTGCTCCGGTTCTTCTAATTTTTATCAATTTAAAAATGAATTATTTTTTTACCTCCGAATCGGTGTCGGAAGGACACCCCGATAAAGTGGCCGATCAGATATCGGATGCTTTGCTTGACGAGTTTTTAGCATACGACCGCAATTCAAAAGTAGCTTGTGAAACGCTGGTGACAACCGGGCAGGTAGTGCTGGCAGGCGAAGTAAAGTCGAAAACTTATGTTGATGTGGCCGAAGTAGCGCGAGAAGTGATTGCCGGGATCGGTTATACTAAAAGTGAATATCGTTTCGAAGCGCTCTCATGCGGCGTTTTTTCCAGTATACATGAACAGTCGGATGATATCAACCGTGGTGTGGATCAAAAAGCCGATCCTATGGACCAGGGAGCCGGCGACCAGGGAATGATGTTTGGTTATGCTACCGATGAGACAGAGAATTATATGCCCCTGGCTATCGATTTGAGTCACGCTTTGTTGCAGGAACTGGCCAATATTCGGAAGAATGAGCCGGATCTGATGCCCTATCTTCGTCCCGATGCCAAATCGCAAGTGACGATTGAATACAATGAAGAGGGGGTCCCGCAGCGAATTGATACCATTGTGATCTCTACACAGCATGATGAATTTGAACAGCCGAAAAACAATTCGAAAGAAGCGGCGCTCGAAGCGGATAGAAGAATGCAATCCCGTATCAGGTCGGATGTCAGGTCAATCCTTATTCCCAGGGTGCAGGCACAGTATAGGAGGAGAAAAGATGTGCATACGCTATTTGACGGTGATATCACCTATCATGTGAACCCGACGGGGAAATTTGTGATTGGTGGGCCGCATGGTGATACCGGACTGACAGGCCGGAAAATTATTGTGGATACTTATGGTGGAAAAGCCCCACATGGAGGTGGTGCTTTCTCGGGAAAAGATCCTTCGAAGGTGGACCGCTCTGCAGCCTATGCGGTACGGCATATCGCCAAGAATATGGTGGCGGCAGGTGTTGCCCAGGAGATGCTGATCCAGGTCTCTTACGCGATCGGTGTGGCTGAGCCGATGAATGTCTATGTGAACACCTTCGGGAAGTGCAACCTGGATCTTTCGGATGCCGAGATCGCAAAAAAAATCGGGTTATTGTTTGATTTGCGCCCGAAAGCTATTGAACAACGGTTGAAACTACGTAATCCAATTTACCGGGAAACAGCATCATATGGCCATATGGGACGTGAACCGAAAGTGGTGGAAAAGGTGTTTAATTCCCGTTATATGCCGGAGCCGGTAAAGGTTGAGGTAGAGCTGTTTACCTGGGAAAAATTAGATTATGTGGATAAGATTAAGAGAGAGTTTGGACTGTAGTAAATTGATTTTAATTGCCAATTGTCAATTAGTAATTACCAATTACTAATTGGCAATGGATAGAGAGGACCAATTCCTTTACATAGCCTTGGCGCTAAAAATCCTGGTTCTTGGCTCTTGGCTCTTGGTCCTAATAGTCTTGGTTCTTTACTCTTTACTCTTTATTCTAAAAAAAAAATGGAAAACGAAAACAGGGAAGTAGTGGTATATTGTGCTTCCAGTGCGAAGATTGACCGACTCTATTTTGATGCTGCGTCGGAATTGGGGAGATTGCTTGTGGAGAATGGCTACACTTGTATC
>JBAYRG010000120.1:0-8423 GCA_041676805.1 Proteiniphilum sp. | reverse complement strand
TTTACTGATGTGATGATGAAGTAAAGATTAACAAGATAATCAATAACAGTATGCAAATAAAAACTAAATTTTCAATCTTTATCCTTTTAACGGGACTCATATTGATCTCGTGTGTCGAAAGAAAAGGAGGAGCAAAATCATCCAGGATAGATTTTGACAGTATTGTGGTGACACAGCATATTCCGCTTTTGCAGGTGAACGATACTACTTTGCCCTATGCTGATGTAAATATTTCTTTTACCTACCCCATAAAATTCCGGGATAGCGAAAGCTTGACTCGCCTACAGCAAATATTCCAGGGAACATTCTTCGGCGATAGCAACTATGATGTTCTTTCTCCACAGGAAGCAGTGGATCAATATCTTAAAGAATACACAGACCGATATCAATCATTGTCGAACTATTATTACGAAGACAAAGCACGTATAGAAGACAAGATGCCTTCCTGGTATTGGTATTACATGAACAATAGTAATAAAGTACTATTTCAAGATGATTCCCTATTGAGTTATGCCGTTGAATACAGCGATTACGAGGGTGGTGCCCACGGCTCTTACCGGATCACCTATATCAATATTGACTTGAATGAGTTGGTCACCCTTTCCGAAGAAGATCTGTTTATTCCTGACTATTACAAGCCACTTACAGAAAAAATTGTGAATCAGTTGATGAGGGATGTCGATGTTGAAGTAGCTGATTCCTTACTTATGAAAGGTTTCTTCACCATTGAGGATATTGTTCCCAACAATAATTTCTGGCTTGATGGGGAAAATATCCATTATTCCTATAACCAGTATGAAATTGCACCCTACGCCATGGGGGTTATTCATGTGTCGATACCTTACGCCGAGCTGACCGATATCTTATTGCCAGATGGTGTCATTTCAAAATATTTCCTGAAAAGATAAATTCAAGTGAAAAGGGTGTATCACTATGTGATACACCCTTTATGATCTTATTTCTAATTCCAATATTTGTTTCAAAGAATTTATGATCAATTGCTTTTGAATTCCAGAAAAAGGGTGATATATACATCTTTTCCTATACCTTTCCCGTCAGGATCGAAAGCAATATTATAATCCAACCGGTTAATCTTGTTCTTGGCAGTGAATCCTACCACCTCAGAACTGTCTTGCTTTACTACACCGCCATACTTCACATCAAAGGTAACATCCTTGGTGACCTCCTTGATTTGTAACTTACCGTGTAACTTGTAACTGTCTCCTTCTACCTTTTCGATGTTTGTACTCTCGAATGACATGGTGGGAAATCGTTTTACTTCAAAAAAATCGGCGCTCCGTAAATGATCATCCCGCATGGATATGCCAGTGTTGATACTTTCCACTTCCACATTGAAAAAAACCCTTGCCGATTCCATCTGATTCGGATTCCCAATAATGGCACCGTCGAATTTATCAAATCTGCCTTGTACAAATGTGATACCATTATGTTTTATCTTGAAATTCACTGAGGTGTGCGCCGGGTCCACTTTATAATTGGATTGTGCCATTAATCCAAAACTGATCGTAAAGATGATCGAAAAAAATAATCCTTTCTTCATAAGTTGACAAATTAACTCATTAGTATATCGAATTAACATTCCGAAAGCCATGATTGTTCAATCGTTATCTTCATATAAGGAAGATATCTCCATGTTTTTGTGATACTAAACTCATCAATACATAAGGTCAGAATTGATGAAAAAGCACTATCTTTGCATCAACAAAAACAGCTGTTTGGTTGTTACTAAGAGCCAAAGACTTTATTTCCTTTCACGAATTTGGCCGTAATCGCCAATTCAAATTTAGATAAATTATGCAAGAACTAGATCAAGATCAGATATTAAGTGAATTAACTACCCAAGATTATAAATTCGGTTTTACCACCGATGTAGAGACCGAAGTGATTGAGAAAGGGTTAAATGAAGATGTCGTCCGGCTGATTTCCTCAAAAAAGGGAGAACCGGAATGGTTGCTCGAATTCCGGTTGAAAGCTTATCGCCACTGGCTGACAATGGAAATGCCGGATTGGCCACATCTGAAGATCCCTGAAATCGATTATCAGGATATCATCTATTACGCCGATCCCACAAAGAGGAAAAGCCCGAAAAGCCTGGATGAGGTAGATCCGGAGCTGTTGAAGACTTTCGAACGTCTGGGGATTCCTCTCGAAGAACAGAAACAGCTTACAGGAGTTGCAGTAGATGCCGTGATGGACAGCGTCTCGATCAAAACCACCTTTAAAGATGTACTTGCCGAGAAAGGGATTATCTTCTGTTCGTTTAGTGAGGCGGTAAGACATCACCCCGACCTGGTAAAGAAATATTTAGGTACGGTGGTCCCTTATAAGGACAACTATTATGGAGCGTTGAACTCAGCGGTATTTAGCGACGGTTCATTCGTATATATCCCTGAAGGGGTGCGCTGTCCGATGGAACTTTCCACCTATTTCCGTATCAATACGGCCAATACCGGACAATTTGAACGTACATTGATCGTGGCCGACAACAACTCTTATGTAAGTTACCTCGAAGGGTGCACTGCTCCTATGCGTGATGAGAACCAACTCCACGCGGCTATTGTGGAGATCGTCGCCCTCGATCATGCCGAAGTGAAATACTCTACCGTACAGAACTGGTATCCGGGTGATAAAGAAGGAAGAGGCGGTGTTTATAATTTTGTCACCAAACGAGGTATTTGCAAAGGGGCTCACTCCAAAATTTCCTGGACACAGGTAGAGACCGGATCAGCCATCACCTGGAAATATCCCTCCTGTATTCTGGCTGGCGATAATTCGGTGGGGGAATTTTATTCGGTAGCGGTGACCAACAACTATCAACAAGCCGATACCGGCACCAAGATGATCCATATAGGGAAAAATACCCGCAGCCGTATCGTCTCTAAAGGGATATCAGCGGGCAACAGCCAAAACAGCTACCGGGGATTGGTAAAGGTGACTTCAAAAGCCGAAAATGCACGCAACCACTCACAATGCGACAGCCTGCTACTGACCGACCATTGCGGCGCTCACACTTTCCCCTACACAGATATCCAGAATCCTACGGCAGTGCTCGAACATGAGGCAACCACCTCCAAGATCAGCGAAGACCAGATTTTCTACTGCAACCAACGCGGGTTGGGTGAAGAGGAAGCCATCGGGCTGATCGTAAACGGATACGTGAAGGAAGTGGTGAACAAACTCCCCATGGAATTCGCCGTAGAGGCGCAAAAATTACTTCAGATCAGCCTGGAAGGAAGCGTGGGATAAATTTCCCTATTCGGCTCGATAACTACCAATTGATCGGCTCCATATTATGGGCCGATAGATATTCATTTGTTCGGCTAAAGTGTTTATCTCCAAAGAATCCCCTATGTGCGGACAATGGCGAAGGGTGTGGTGATTTAAGCACGAGATGCCTATTCGCATCGATAGTCTCTCCTTTTCGTTGTGCATAAGCACCCCAGAGAAGAAAGACCAGGTGATCCCGCTCTTCCGCAAGTTGTCTGATGGCGGCATCGGTAAACTCTTCCCATCCTTTTCCCTGATGAGAGCCGGCACGATGTGCCTGTACCGTCAGAGTAGCATTCAGCAGCAGTACTCCCTGCTCCGCCCAGCGGGTCAGATTTCCCGAACGGGGAGCGGCTATTCCCAGGTCATTTTCGATCTCCTTATAGATATTTACCAATGAAGGCGGTATCTGCACGCCATCATTCACCGAAAAACACAAACCATGTGCCTGTCCCGGTTCATGATAGGGATCTTGTCCTACAATCACCACTTTCACCTTGTCGAAAGGGCAATTGTCGAATGCATTGAAAATCAGTTTTGCCGGCGGATATATGGTCTTAGAGGTGTACTCTTTCCGCACAAAATCGGTCAATATCCTGAAATAGGTTTTCTCAAACTCCTGCCGGAGATGTACCTTCCAACTTTCCTCTATTTTTACATCCATACTTTGTTTATATCTGATGAGACTGTAAAGGTAATAAAGAATAAAGAATAAAGAGTAAAGAATAAAGAGTAAAGAGTAAAGAGTGAAGAGTGAAGGATGAAAAAGGTAGTCGGTGATTTTGCTTCTCCCAATTGTCAGATAAGGAAAACACCCTGTTTTCTGGCCTCCTCTTTCATCTCGCGTGGCCAGAGACTGGCCTGGATCTCGCCGATATGTGCTTTGCGAAGGTAATACATGCAAAGTCTCGATTGTCCGATCCCGCCCCCGATGGAGAGGGGTAATTCTCCATTCATCAACCGTTGATGGAAATAGAGTGACAACCGATCTTCTTTGCCACACACCTCCAACTGCCGCTTCAAGGCTACAGGGTCTACCCGGATCCCCATGGAGGATAATTCTACCGACTTCTCCAACACCGGGTTCCAGACCAACAAATCACCGTTTAATCCCAGGTAACCATCACTGTTAGGTGTACTCCAGTCGTCATAGTCGGGCGCGCGCCCATCATGCGGTTCACCATCAGATAACAGAGCTCCGATACCCAACACAAATACAGCACCATACTCACGGGAAATGGCATCCTCCCTCTGTTTGGCATCCATACCGGGGTATTTCTGCAACAACTCTTCGGAATGGATGAAATATATTTCGGCGGGAAGTTGTGGTTTAATAGCCGGAAACAATTCATACACAAGGTATTCGGTACGAAGCATGGCAGCATAGATACGTCTTACCACCTGCTTCAGGAACTCAATCCTCCTCTCTTTTTCTCCGATAACCAGTTCCCAATCCCATTGATCCACATAGAGCGAATGAAGATTATCCAACTCCTCGTCGGCACGGATAGCATTCATATCGGTATATATGCCAAAACCTTCTTCTATCTCGTAATCGGCAAGCGTGAGCCGTTTCCATTTCGCGAGCGAGTGTACTATTTCCGCATTCCGATCGCCCATATCCTTGATCGGAAACCGTACCGGCCGCTCTATACCATTCAAGTCATCATTGATACCTGTCCCACTCTCCACAAAAAGAGGCGCGGTGACACGACGAAGACGCAACTCGGAAGAGAGATTGGCCTGAAAAAAATCTTTTATGCTTTTAATTCCCAGTTCCGTCTGCTTCAGGTTGAGGAGCGGGGCGTAACCGGTTGGTATTTGTAGTTTTGACATATTACTTCAATGTGAATTTCGAATTTGAACTCACAAAGGTATGACTTTTATTCATTTTGTCAAATAAAAACGGTCAAAAACCATCATTATGACAGATTTAAAGCTATAATAAAATCAATTATCACAAAAAGAGGTTGTTAAACAATCATTTTCCCCACCAAATCATTCACCGAAGAGATATGGTGCCGTTCCAAATAATCGTTGATACCCTCTACAATCTTCACCGAAGCCGTAGGGTCAATAAAATTGTAAGTACCCACCTGCACCGCCGTAGCACCAGCCAGGATAAACTCAATAGCGTCCTGCCAGTTACAGATCCCGCCCATTCCGATAAGAGGTATCTTCACCGCATTGAACACTTCCCACACCATACGTATGGCGATCGGCTTGATACAAGGCCCTGAAAGGCCTCCGGTAATGGTGGAGAGTTTCGGCCTTCTGCTCTCCACGTCGATGGCCATCCCCAAAAAAGTATTGACAAGTGAGACGGCATCAGCACCCTCATCTTCCACACCACGGGCGATCTCGCTGATACTGGTGACGTTGGGTGATAATTTCACGATCAGCGTTTTCGGGAATACCTTACGGACTTCCCTTGTGACCTGGGCGGCGGATTGACAGGAAGTACCGAACGCCATGCCGCCCTCTTTCACATTGGGACAGGAGATATTCAACTCAATGGCAGGCATCTTGTCGAGGTTCGCCAATTTCTCAGCGCAGGCGATATAATCCTCTACGGTAGATCCTGATACATTTACGATCATATGGGTATCATACTCCTTTATGATCGGATAAAGATGTTCCACAAAATAATCCACACCCTTATTCTGAAGTCCGACCGCATTGAGCATGCCGGAAGGTGTTTCAGCCATCCTGGGATAATCATTGCCTTGACGGGGGGCAAGGGTGGTTCCCTTCACAAAAATGCCTCCTAAGCGCCCCAAATCGATAAAATCGGCATACTCGGTGCCGTATCCGAATGTGCCCGAAGCGGTCATCACCGGATTCTTCAGTTGTAAATCTCCTATATGTACTTCTAATCCAGCCATAAATCTCTGCCCATTTTTACCATAATAGCTCTTTAATATTAAAGACAGGCCCTTCGGTGCAAGCACACACATTACCCCTGACTGTTTTCTCCACACAGCAGAGGCAGGCGCCAAAACCGCATGCCATCAGATTCTCGAGTGACACCTCGCATTCAATACCATGGTCGCGGGCATATCCTGCCACAGCCATCATCATCGGTTTCGGGCCGCAGGTATAGATAAAATCATATCTTTTTTCTTTGAGGAGAGAGTGATGGGTGACAAACCCTTTCTCTCCTAACGAACCATCTTCAGTCGTGCAATAGAGTGTTCCATACCGTTCAAAATCTGCCCGTTGCAGGATATCCTTTGCGGAGCGTCCACCCAGCAGGAAATCGGGTTCAAACCCACTCTCTTTCATCTTCCTGCCAAGAAAAAGCATCGGTGCGGTACCTACTCCCCCACCCACAAGTAAACAGTTGGCCTTCTTTTCAGGCAGGGTGAAAGAATTCCCCAGCGGATAGATCAGGTTCATGATCCCGCCTTCCGGAATGCTACAGATCTTCTCCGTACCTTCTCCTACCTTTTGAATCAAAAGCCATATCTCATTCTTCTCCTGATCAATAAAATTGATGGATATGGGTCTTCTTAAAAAGACATGGGGCGAGTTATCGACCAGTATCTCTACAAACTGTCCGGGATGCATCTCCGGCAATATTTCGTTGCCTGCGGGCGCAACCTTTATCAGGTGATTCTGATCGTTCAGGAGCTCGTTAGAGCGAACAGTGAAATCGAGTACTTGCATCTGAATTGTTTAAAGTACAAAAATACATCTAAATTTCTATTCCGGCAATGAACATTTGAAATCAGTCACTCCTTTTCGGGAACTATCCAGAGAAAAACGGATTTCTCATCCACTGAAATCTGACCATCCGGTTTCCAGTTACCCATATCAAATGCATGTGATACTACACGGCTACCGGGTTTCATTTCCGATAAAATCTTCGGCATCAACTTCAGGTTGACGTCCGGCAAAAGGTAAAGTGTCAATACAGAGGCTTTACTGAAGTCGAAATCAAAAAGATTGCCTTCATAAAAGGTCACCTTCTCTTCCACTCCCGCCTCCCTGGCATTTTCATCGGCCTCTTTTATCCTTTCCGGGTTAAGGTCTACCCCTATTCCGGTGGCGCCATATTTTTTTGCCGCAGTGATCACAATACGTCCATCTCCACATCCCAGATCATAGACAACATCCCCCTCACCCACATAGGCAAGCTCAAGCATGCCCTCCACCACCTTCTGCGGTGTAGGCACATAAGGCACATCCAACTCAATTTGCTGGGCATTCAGCTGCAACGCTCCGCACAAGAATAGCGATGCAATAAGATAATTCATTGATTTCATAGGATTTGACTTTTTAAATTTGACACTTAATTCTATTGTTCTTCGTGCTTCGCACGTTTTTCACTCCGTGATATTCAATCGTTATTCACTCGCTCCGTTCCTGTTATTCGGTGGTTTTCTGAAAGAAAGAGACTCCCCAACCGACCAATAAGAGGGCAACTCCTACCAACGCACCGGTTCCGGTAACGGAAAGGCTGGAATAAAGCATATAGCCGCAAAAGGCGACAAACAGGAATGGGATAACCGGGTATAACGGCACTTTAAAAGGGCGCGGCACATCCGGATATTTCCTTCTCAAC
Source organism: Proteiniphilum sp. (assembly GCA_041676805.1). Classification (GTDB taxonomy): domain Bacteria; phylum Bacteroidota; class Bacteroidia; order Bacteroidales; family Dysgonomonadaceae; genus Proteiniphilum. The sequence continues at coordinate 568 of JBAYRG010000120.1, read as the reverse complement.
ACAAACAGGCTCAGTCCGGTACATAGGAAGAAAAACCAGAATACAGGTGCGGTAAAATCGACCATTGCTTCAAAGCCGTTACGGGTAAATAGACCAAAAATAATCAGCAGTAGGGCAATCACACCCTGTAATATCAACGAATTGACCGGTGATGATTTCTCTTTGTCCCATCTTCCCAGAAATGCCAGCGGAGTGAAATCCTTTCCCAACGCATAGTTGGCCCTGGCTCCTGTAAAAATAGTTGTATTCAGGGAGGTAAGGGCAAAAAGAGAGACCAACAGGCCGATCAGGATCACCCCCTTGTCACCGAGCGTAGCCCGCATCATATCTACCCCCACGGCCTCTGATGCTGCCATCCCGCTTAACCCCAACACATTCAGGAAGGCCAGATTCATCAATAGATAAACCACCGTGATAATCACAATACTGACAACCAGCAGCAGTGCCATTTTCCGACTGCCGGTTTTTAATTCCGCAGAAATATATGCCGCCTCGTTCCATCCCCCAAACGTCAGGAGTACGAAGATAAACGCCAGCCCTATTGAAGAGTTGGGCGAGACACTTTGAT
>JBAYRG010000119.1:0-8426 GCA_041676805.1 Proteiniphilum sp. | reverse complement strand
CAATAACCCGGCGATCTCCGGATCACGGTAGAAACTATTGCGTAATTGCTCGTTGATGGTTTCGTACATCCAATATTTTGCCTGCTCATTCCGCTTACGCTCAAAATAACCGTTTTTCTTCACGAAATCGATATAGTTGTGCACCATCTCCCAAATTTCCGTAATACCCAGGTTATAATATCCGGAATAGGTCAGCACTTTGGGTAACCATCCCGAGTCAGGCAACGGAAATAGGTGCAGTGCATTGCTGAAATGGCGCTGGGCCATCTTCGCCTTTTCAATGTTGTCCCCATCGGCTTTATTGATCACGATCCCGTCGGCCATCTCCATGATACCCCGCTTGATACCCTGTAACTCATCACCGGTGCCGGCGAGCTGGATCAGCAGGAAGAAATCGACCATCGAATGGACTGCCGTCTCCGACTGCCCTACCCCCACGGTTTCTACAAAAACATAATCGAATCCGGCCGCTTCACAGAGGACAATGGTTTCACGGGTCTTACGTGCCACACCTCCCAGCGACCCCGCTGAAGGGGATGGACGGATAAAAGCATCCTGTGCTAAAGAGAGTTTCTCCATCCGTGTCTTGTCGCCCAGAATACTTCCTTTCGACCGCTCACTCGAAGGGTCGATCGCCAATACGGCCAATTTGTGCCCTTTACCCAAAAGATGCATCCCGAATACATCGATAGAGGTACTTTTCCCGGCTCCGGGGACACCCGTTATGCCCACCCGAATAGAATTGCCGGCATAAGGAAGACATTGCTCAATAATGGCTTGCGCCTTCTCCTGATGCTCGGGACGTGAACTCTCCACCAATGTCACAGCCTGGCTGAGCACCACCCTGTTACCCGACAAGATACCCTCTGCATATTCTGCCACAGAACGCTCCTGCTCTTTCGTCCTTTTTTGCAGGTAAGGGTTCACGCTGGGTGGACGACTAACGCCTTTATTGACAATAAGCCCCTTATATTTCGGATCGTTTTCGGGATGTTCCATCATATCACTATTATTAAATTAAAAAACCGAATGGACTTCTGCAAAGATAGCTCATTCGGCCTTTATTACAACCAAAACGGTATTTATTGTTTGGGTGTCACATTTCCTTTGATGGTAAGCACATAAACCGTATCGGGCACATTGGTGTATACCCTGATGGTCTTGTTGAATGTTCCGGGACGACGTACGGTGGAGTAGGTAGCGGAAATCTTTCCTGTCTTACCCGGCAAAACCGGTTCTTTTGTGTAACTGGGGGTAGTGCATCCGCACGATGCCGATACCCGTTGTATGATAAGCGGACTTTTACCTGTATTGGTAAATTCAAATTGTGTGGAAACATCACCTATCTCTTCCTTGATAGTACCGAAATTATGCTCCGTTTTCTTAAAATTCATCCCTGGCTTTTCCTGTGCAAAAGCCACACCACTAACCAAAACGGCTAATAATACTGCTAAACTCAATTTCTTCATCATACGATTATTTTATTTTTCACCACAATGACAACTCTTTCATTTTTTTGCAAATCCCCATACATCTTTGCTGCCAAATAGACCAAGACATCAAATTGCTTGGTGTCTATGGATAGAGAGCGATACTTTATTGTTTAAAGACACAAAAGTAACAAATTCGTTTAAAGCTTGTTTATTCTTTAACAATAATTTTCATTCCGGCGGTATGTGAAGTGAACTCCGGAGCATACATGCTCTGAATGGTAGTAATACCGTTGGAATATTTACCCATACGGTTCACATACACTGCATACTCAAACAGATAAGTTCCTCTCGGCAGATTATCGAAATAAAAACCGGTAGAGGCATCGTTTGAAGTCTGATAATAGGGTATCCCATTCTGCCATCCCATACCCGAAATTTGGTTTACGGGTTCAAAAGCGGCGGCACGCATATCTTTCAGATAAACAAACTCCATATCCCGATCGGTCCGGATAGTCAGCCGCACCACCACTTTATCACCCACCTTCAATGGGGTTTCCTCCCCAATACGCAGCAATTGCGTTCCGGATGTGGTGGTTCGCTCCACAAAGAGTTGTTTCTCTATATCGAGAGATCCATCTATTTTTTCAATCTTATCCAACTCCTCAAAATATTGCCAGTAGAGCGCCCCCCAGGCGGGACTACTTCCCCGATGCGCCACCGTCACCCTACCCATTTCCGGATTTATCTCTTTACGGCTCCACGATTCCTTGAAATAACCACTGCCTAAATCCTTGCTCTCCGGCTCCACTCTCAATTTACCCAATGTAACAGTTGTCTCTCCCCCAGTGGTAAACCAGTCGCTTCCTGTACTCAACAACGCATATACGGCATCGGCCGTAGCATGGGTAGTCTCCCACAACTGGGTTTGCTTTTGTTTCAGTAGCCATCGTTTCATTTCATCCATCTCTCTCGTCTCGGCACCTCCCATACGGAAAGCATCCATAATAAAGGTATGTACCGACACAGCCGATTGCGACATAAATACCCGTGCACGGTTATTCACCCAGTGCATACCCATCTCTTCGGAACGGACAGCATGCTCCCGGAAAGATTTCAAAATACTTTCTACTACAGCACTCTTATCCTGTCGACTCATCAATATAGAAATTAATGAACGTTCATACAATCCGTATTGCGTCCAATTCTTCTCGATGACAGAAAGATAAAAATCGGTCATCTCTTTGGTCTCCTCGCTCAGCGGCTGCCCAGTATAACCCGATCTGATATAGAGATATTCAAGATCGGCAGTAGAGATCGTTTTGATATTTTTCCACTCCTTGTTATACCTTTTCAGTACCTCAAACCGACGTCCCGCTTCGGTATCGATATAGGAAACCGCTTTTTCTTGCATCGAAAGGATATCGTCCGGGAATTCAGTTGTACCCAATTCCTTCAGTTGATGAAATCCATACAGGATATATTGGGTAATGCTCACACTCGGATTAAATCCCTTAAACCAGCTCCACCCACCCTGATTGGTCTGCAAATCCTGCAATTTACTTATTGCGGTGGCTGTAAGATTACGGTTACGGTTCAAATCGAACAGCAGCGAGAGCCGTTCTTTCTGTTCCGATTCATTTTGGGCTTCCAGCACCTAGGGAGTTTCTTCCAACAATACGTTTTTCAGTTCCTGATTTTTCTCCAGATTAGAAACAAAAGTCTCTTTACTTCCTCCCTGTTTTTTCCATGTCTCCACCATCGTTTTCACTTTCGGGAATACTTTTCCTATATGTGCTCCCAATGAGTTGGCATAATAGGAAGCAAACCATGAAACCGCATTATCGCTATCCGGTTCACCCAACACTGGTAAAGCCTGTACGGCATACCAAGCAGGATTGGAGGTAAATTCAAGCGTCAACCGATAGTCTTGCATAGTTTGGGATGATCTGTCAATCAGCCTCTTCATTGTGAATTCCTTTGTCGTTCCTCCACTCAAGTCCATCGGCATGCTTTCGGTCACCATCATCCGGTTGGGGAACACTGCCAGCGCATGTTGCTCACCGTCACTAAAATCTTCACTTTGTGCTACAATCCGCACACCGACAATATCGATATCTGCCGGCACATCAAATGTCCACCACACACTGGAAGAAGCACCTTGCTGTAATGAAAAGGAGTGTTCTTGATCTTTTAAAGAGATATTACCAATAATTTCCTCTGTAACGGGATTAAAGAACTCCATTTTCACACTCCCGTTGATTGTTCCCTTCGAAAGATTGGAGATCTTGGTGGAGATCGCTGCCCTGTCGCCATGACGAAGGAAGCGCGGCATATTGGGTGTCACCATCAGTTCCTTCTGCGATATAGCAAAGGCTTCCGCCTTTCCGACATTTAACTGCTTATCATGTGCCAACACACGGAAACGCCACTTTGTATTGCTTTCCGGTACGGTAAAGGCAATCTGGGTCTCCCCTTTTTCATTGGTCCTTAAATGGGGAAAGAAGAAAGCAGTTTCATTAAAGTTACGCCGCAGTTGCAACAATCTGCTTTGTTGTTCATCCTGTTCGGAAGGAGGTAGAGGGATGATAGTCTCCTGTTCAGAATCCCTCATTGCAAAGACCTCATCTGTCGCCACCTCTTCTTCAACAACAACCTCAATGATATCATTTGAAGTCCTCTTTGATTGATCGTCCGCCGTAGTGATACCCATCGGTGCAGGTGCTGCATATAGCATCGTACTTTCCGCCGACTGTGCACGCAACATCATTCTTCTGGAGTAAAACATAGAATAGCCGAACCAGTTAAATTGGTCATATTCAAAAGGGACGACCGTCTTCCATTGCGAAGGAATATTACTATTGGCCATTTCTCTCTGGAATGATTGATCACTTCTCTGTCTCACCCTCAAAGAGTATTGTGGTGCTGAAAAGGTAAAAAGATTCCATTCTCGTGAAGAATGAATATTATCGAGCGAGAAATCATACATCGATGCCAACACTTCTGCTAAAGCAGGATTACCATCACTCCCAGTCACCGTGATTTTCCATTCCTCCTCCGCACCCGGACGAATCCTGTCACGGAACACATCCAAGCTCACTTTCAGTTCCGACTTCTTCCTCTCGAGAATAAAATCTACCTGGTGGGTATAAAATTCTTCATCTTTCACATAGGTAAGCATCAAGGTGACACCCTCTTTATATTGCTCTTTATAAGGAAATGAGAAGAGCCGGTTTTCATTATCCATCTCAATCCACTCTCGTCCCAATAGGTTGTCGGCCTGCCACAATTCATACAACACATGCACTTTCTCAGATACACCCAAGATCACCTCCGGATTCTTCCCTTGCGAGAACATGGTATTTTTTTTAATGAACCATTTATTGGTTTTTATTGGCGGACGTCTATCGGCATAAGAAAAGAGTATAATATTTTTCTCCTCTTCAACGAGATTGGCATTGTCGTCATTCGACTGTAGTTTCACCTTATATTTCCCAGATGGTAAGCCAGCCAACTGTTTTTTCAAAATGGGTTGTTCTCCCGTCTTGAATGCTCCCTCTACAGCCAATTGATGGATCGAATCATTCTCCAGAAGGGAAAATACCTGGTAAACTCCATCAGCTGCCACATCCTTACCGTCTAGATTTTGAGCTGAGATAACGATTTCCTCTTCACTCTCCTTTGCCCATTGTTCAGCCATTTTCAGGGACAACCTCATGGAGATATCACCCACCTTTACCACATACATAGCAGTTTGCGTCTCTCCGCTGATATCAGTCATCGTGGCTCGTACTTCAAATGTATACATCACATTGGAAAAGCGATGACTATGTGCCTTTTCCGGTGTAAAGGATATCTCAAAACGGCCATCCTCTCCCGTGGTCACACTGCCAGCAGCATAATATTCAGCACCTCTTAACGGCATCCGCCACCACATTTGCCGGCGCACAATCTGATACTCCACATTTCCCTGCTGCAAAGTGATACCCGAAAAGCTTTCTGCTTTCCCCTTCAGCGTGATCTCCTCGCCAAATTGATAGGTTTTCTCTATCTTGTCGAATGTCACTTCAAAAGTGGGACGTTTATATTCCTCTACCTGAAAATAGACACTACTTTCCCCTACTACATCAAGCCTGAAGTTTCCAGGTAAAACACCTTGGGGCAATACAAACTCACCGGCAGCCGAACCAAATTCATTGGTCGTCAACGTCTGTCTCGATATTTCCCGTCGATTGGCATCCCACAAGACAAGTTGTATGGATTTACCGGCAATTATTACGTCATTTTCATCACCTCCTTTGCGGATACTGATAACTTTAAAGTAAACCGTCTGCCCGGGACGATACAGACTCCGATCGGTATAAATTTGCACATCTTCCCACGATCTCCTTTCTCCCGTATTATAACCGGGGTATCCCCAAGGTAACTGAGTCAACATTGCCCCTCTGTCCTCTCCCGAAACAGCATGGTAAAAAATATCTCTGTTCGGTATTTTTTTATCATACACGGCCAATCCCTGCTCATTGGTAGTAATCGACTGATCCAGCGTAAGCCGCGAGTTGTTCCAGTTGCCGGGCAATTTATATATATCGACTTTGGCATTGGGTACCGGCATACCGGTAGTTCTGTCTACCACAAAAAAGTCATACCGGTCTTCTGACACACCCCGGACAAAAGCAGCCAGGTCAGAAATTGAAAAATAGTACTCTGTTTCCCTACTTTCTTCGGCCTCCGGAGAAGAACTGAAAGTCAGCACATAAGTACCAAGTCCATTGTGTTCAATGGATAACGATACTTCTCCGTTCCAATATGCAGCCACATCCGGCAAAGATACCGGTATATCCTTGACGAACAATCGTTCACCTGTGATCTCTCCGCGATATCTCGACTTCTCTTCCTGCACATCAGTGGGCGACTTGACACGATACAGCTTTGCGGTAAGTGATTGGATATTCCGGAAATTCACTTTCAACTCTTTGTTACCCTTTTTGGAGAATGTACTTGCTCCTGTAACGGTAAAGGAGGGTTGTGTAAGTTGTGAAAGCTTGTTCTGTAATATCGAAATTCGTTCATACTTCGGGAAATCGGCAATTGTTTTCCTCAACAGCTCATACACCTCCCTGGTCTTCTCTTTCCGTTGAATTGTGTCTTGAGTGCTCATCATACCAATTTCCTGGAGATAAAAATCACATAGTTTATCGATAATCTCCACACTCATTTCGTTGCCTTCCCACTTTGCCAGTAACTCCTCCATTATTGGCCTTGCCAGAGAAGCGTGGAGAGCATAAAACATATCCCTCAGATAGTCCGATTTTTCCAGTTCAACCAGCAAAACTGAACTTTTCATATCTCTCTGTTGTAGAGAAGTCAATAGTTTTTTATAACTCTCCAACGCCCACAACGCATATTCTCCCTGTTGGGAATCAAACGGTAACTTTATAAACGGGTCTGACAATGCAAACAACGACTCCTGAGAAATATTTTTCCTGGCAAGTACACGACTCAGTTCCTCTCCACTCCCCATAGGTGCGGACAGTTCTATGGCACGGCGTACCAGAAAATCATACATCGTAGGAAAAAACCGCCTCGAATCTTTTCCTAATCCCACTACTGTAGCATAGGTTTCCACTTTTACCTTTACCAGTTCTTCATCTGCAGCCACAGAAGCACTCAGATGTCCCGCTGCCTGATCATAAAAAATATTGCGGGTCCACTCCTTCATATCGGCCGGCACGAAATCTCCCAATTCCGTACGTTGATCAATATTCCAACGATCCTTCTGATAGTACTGCAGGTAGAGTTCTCCCAACATGGAGTGCAATACCGACTTTTCCACCACATCTCCACTTTTCACCAACATCTCATTCAGGTTTCGAAAGATAAGCGTATCATTTTGTGCATCCAGCACCAAGTCGTATTTTCCCTGGTGAATCAGGGCTTTGATAACCTGGGGACTGTTCTTATCCTTTATCGCCTTGCGTAAGATATTATTTACTGTTTCCGAAGCCGATTGGGGCAGCGATTTCTTCTCAAATTCTGCTACTGTAGCCCATTCATTTGCATAAGCATCTCTATTCATCGTATGGTTATTCTGGGGAAAAACTCCTGAAGTAAATACCAAAAGGAGTAATATAAAGGAGCTTTTGTTCATAAGTGTGTTGTTTGTAGATATAAGCGACCTCATTAATTTAACAAATTCAGCCACTTTTTGTTTTGATAAAAAAGGGAATAGGAGAGGAATAAGAGCACAGGCAGACGTTACCGGGAAATATAAAAAAACAGTATCTGCTTTCAATAGATATTGATGAAAGCAGATACCGATAATATAGTGTGGTTTTTTGTTATTCCACCTCCGTTAGCGGTACAACCAAAAGGCCTTCCTTTCCATTGGCCGTAAAGGTAACCCAGTAACTGTCGGGGGTTCCTTCTTCAGCCGGTTGAGCTTGTATAAGTTCCCATTTAGCCACATCATATTTGTTCTCTTCTTCACCTTTGCCAATCACCAACTCTCCCATGGGATCTGCCGGTCCAGCATCTTTCAGGAAAGTTGAAGCTGTTTCCGGCTCAGCACCAATCAAACCTTGGGGATCCTTTAGCGTCAGTACGAAAGACTCATTCTCCTCTTCATCCGTCCAGGAAAAAACAACAGTTTTATTTTCAGCTTTGACCAATGTATAGCTGCCGGCATCCTCTCCAAGTACTTTTTCAAACTGGTCCCACTTGACACGTACTGTGGCATCCGCCTTCTCTTCCTCATAAGGATCTTTTTCAACCTTAACAGCTATGACAGCTTCTACTCCATTTTTATCAGCCACCTTCACTGTTGTATTGCCTACTTTCAAGGTTTTGATAGTGATATCACTACCCTTTACAGTCACTTCTATCACCTCCTCATCGGCCGGTACCGCAGTGTAAGGAGCTTCACCTCCGCTCACTTTCACAACATCTTCTTCACCCACAATCATTTCGACGCTATTCTTGTCGAAAGTTAATTCT